>JBPEWW010000131.1:0-7673 GCA_052032275.1 Alteromonas sp.
TGAGACCAGTGGCTTTTTTCCTGAGACAGGCGGTATGACGGGGCCTGCAGCCGTTTATTTCATGCGTTTGTCATCGCTCAATAGCGAGAGTTACATACACTGAACAGTGAGGCATGTTGTCTCGCACGTTTGAGATAAATGGAGCAGAACATGAAAACAAGAACCGTAATGACAGTCATTGGGCTGGTCGCGGGCGCATCACTGGCAGCCTTCCCGGCAACAGCAATGGATCGGTACATTGAACAGGCCCTGGTCGGCTTTTGTGAGTCCACCATGGACAATGATCGTATGAAACTGGATAAAAGTATCCGTGCATACCGGTTAGATCATCAGACCGTTGCCAGTAAGGTGGTATGTAATGGTCAGCCAATTATGGCCTTTGCCGAATATCACAACGCCGATCGCACACTGGCAGCGTTTGAAAACAGGTTACCCGCCAGATTGCGGCCGGTCACAAAAATTCGTGATATCACAGTAATGACCACCGATGACGAAAAATGGTATGTCACCATTGATGAGAACCGCTAACCATGGCTAGTCTGTGGGGTTATATAAAAATGCCGCCCACGGGCGGCATTTTTTTATCTTGCATCAGACCGCAGGGGGCGCAATGCCGGCCTCGGCATTCAGTGTCCTGGCAAGGGTATACAGATAATCCGATAACCGGTTCAGGTAGGCCATGACCGCGTCGGGCACTGCATGCTGGCCAGCCAGCCGGATTACCGTGCGTTCCGCGCGCCGGCACACGGTACGGGCAATATGGCACTGGGAGGCAGCCTGGCAACCTCCGGGCAGTAAAAACTGCGTCTGGGGCGGCAGTATGGCGGTGTGGGCATCAATCGCTTTTTCCAGTTTCGCCACGTCGTCTGACGTGAGTGTGGACGATGCCGAAATAGCAAACCCGGCCTGAAAAAGCGTGCGTTGAATGTTCTCCAGAAAAGGGCGTTCACCATGCTCTCCAAGCAGACATACCAGCATACCAAGATGACTGTTAAGTTCGTCAATATCGCCGTAGGTTGCTAACAAAATGTCATCTTTACTGACTCTCAGCGTTTGGCTGGCGTAGACCTGAGTGTTGCCGGCATCGCCGGTCCGGGTATAAATTTTCATTACTCACCTGCCGGGAGAGCGGGTCGCTCGTAACGACGAATTTCCACCACCATCCCAAACAGCGGGTGGTCAAAATAATGCAGCTGCTTACTGATCACCCGTCTTAACTGCTTAAGCGGGACCGAAGCCAGCTGGTACTTAACCGGATCACCTGCTTCGGCAAGCGGGACAGGTACCGGCTGGCGATAAAACAGTTCACTGTCTATATGCAGGTAGGGGACCCGGTTAATATACTTCAGGAACACCCGCATATAGCCATCGACTTCCCAGATGGGGGTATGGTCATCAACAGGCCCGATCGGGCCTGCCTCATCGGGGCTCACCTCTTGCTGGCGCTGTTGAATAACCTGCGAGAATTCCACCTGGGTATTGGCATTCAGCCGCGCCTGCAACTGGCTGAAAAAGTCGTCCTCCAGCAAGGTACGGGGCTCGTTGTCAGGTTGCTCAGCGTGCCGTACCGCTACCTGGGTCCCGGCCTGCTTCTCTTCGCCCTGTAAGGTAAACTGCGAAGCGTAATTTTTGCCGGCAAACAGCCGTATTTTGGCCGCATTCTCCTGACCAAACATGACTTCCTGGCGCCAGGTGACATGGAGCAAACGGTTCAGATCGCGGGCCCGGCGGATTTGGCCAGAGAGCTTATCTAATTCTCTGGCATCCGCAGACAACAGGTGGGCGTGGGCGGCGCGTGGCCAGTCATTGCCATTTAGCTCAACAGGTAACTGAGCGGGGGCGGGTAAACGGTTATCGGGCGTATAGCGCTGCCACCCCTGCTGGGTATACGACAGCCAGGCCGGGTTTTCTTCGCAGTAACGGAAGCGGGGCACCGTGACCGGCTGAATGTTTTCTATCCCACTGAAGCTGACCCAGTATGCCGCAATCTGCTGCGCATCCGGTGCATGCACTGTGCTGCCCGGCTTGTCTGTGGGCAGCCGCGTTACCACGCCGCTCCCGCCACCGGTAAGGGTGGCCGGTGTCGTGGTGAGGACATCGGCGCGCCGGGCGCCGGTGCCAGCGGACGCCGGTGAGTCACTGTAGCGGGCAATCAGCTCGCCGAGTGGCCGCAGCGGCGCGTACAGGGGGGCGTGACTGCCATCACAGCGCGCCAGACCTTGCTTGAGCCTGCTGATATCCGGGTGAACTAAGTCCCCAATCACGTCCGCATCGGCGGTCACCGGATACACGTTTTCCGCCAGCTCGAACTGTTCTTCCAGCTGAGTAAGGGCGGTGTTGCGATCAAAAATGATCACTTCAACGTCAAACCACCATTCTTCGGCGGCTTTTGCGGGTAACATAACACTACTTAGCGCTATGGCACTGGCAAGCACAGTGCCTGCACGGGACACTTTCATAATTAGCGCGACTCCTTGGCAAAATCCGCGATGATGTCATCAGCCAGCTGCAACCGCTCTTTGGCTGACTCAGTCTGTGACACAATACGTAACTTCTGGCTGCCTTCAAACCGGAACGTTTGCGGTTTGGTTTGAACCAACTGGATAATGTAGCCGGGGTCCACCGGGGTAGACTCCTTAAACTCTATGGTGCCACCCTGAGCAGACAAATCAATCTTCAAAATGCCCAGTGCCTTGGCTTTGAGTTTGAGTTCGGCCACGTGGATCAGGTTTTTCGCGGCATCCGGTAATAATCCGAAGCGATCGATGCACTCAACCTGGAACTCATCAATGTCATCCTGCGATGAACACGACGCCAGCCGTTTATACAAGGAAAGACGGGTGTTCACATCGGCAATGTAGTCTTCCGGCAGTAACGCGGGAATTTTCAGGTCCACCTCCGTTTGTGCAGACAGGGCGTCATCCAGTGACGGCTCTTTGCCTTCTTTAAGCGCGGTGACCGCCTGATCCAGCATATCCATATACAAACTGAAGCCAATACTGGCAATCTGTCCGGACTGATCATCACCTAACAGCTCACCGGCACCCCGGATTTCCAGGTCGTGGGTGGCCAGTGCAAAGCCGGCACCCAGATCTTCCAGCTGGGAAATGGCATCCAGCCGCTTGGCCGCGTCCCGGGTCATGCGTTTGGGGTGGGGGGTGAGCAGATAGGCGTAGGCCTGATGGTGTGAACGGCCCACACGGCCCCGCAGCTGATGCAACTGGGCCAGGCCGAGATGGTCAGCGCGGTCCATAATAATGGTATTGGCGCTGGGCACATCAATCCCGGTCTCAATGATCGTGGTACACACCAGCACGTTATAACGCTGGTGGTAGAAGTCGCTCATGACCGCTTCCAGTTCCCGCTCCCGCATCTGACCATGCCCTACGGCGATGCGGGCTTCAGGGACTATTTCGGCAATCTCCTCGGCCGTACGGGCAATGGTCTCCACTTCATTGTGGAGAAAATACACCTGGCCGCCCCGCAAAATCTCCCGCATCACCGCTTCGCGGATAATGGCTTTATTGCGTTGCTGAACAAAGGTTTTAATGGATAACCGGCGCGCCGGAGCAGTGGCGATAATAGACAGATCGCGCATCCCTGACAAAGCCATATTCAGTGTACGCGGAATAGGGGTGGCGGTGAGCGTGAGGATGTCCACATCGGCGCGCAACGATTTCAGCTTTTCTTTTTGACGCACGCCAAACCGGTGCTCCTCATCGATAATTACCAGTCCCAGATCAGCAAATTTAATGTCACTGGAGAGCAGTTTGTGGGTTCCCACCACAATGTCTACCTTGCCGCTGGTAATGCCCTCGATGACCTCCTTCTGCGCCTTGCCACTGACAAAGCGGCTCATCACCTCAATGCGGAAGGCCCAGTCTGCGAACCGATCCTTGAAATTCTCATAGTGTTGCTGAGCCAGCAACGTGGTCGGTACCAGGATAGCCACCTGCTTGCCCTGACTGGCAGCCAGGAAGGCTGCGCGCATGGCAACCTCGGTTTTACCGAAGCCCACGTCACCGCACACCAGCCGATC
This sequence comes from Alteromonas sp., assembly GCA_052032275.1. GTDB lineage: Bacteria > Pseudomonadota > Gammaproteobacteria > Enterobacterales > Alteromonadaceae > Alteromonas. The sequence goes on from JBPEWW010000131.1 coordinate 4,040, forward strand.
CATTGCCTGCGGGCTGCCCATATCCTGGATGACCGCATTAATGGCCTGCAGCTGATCGGTGGTCTCTTCAAACGGGAAGCTATCGGCAAACCGCTGGTAATCTTCCCACTCAACAGGGTATGCAAAGCCGGGTTTGGCCGCACGGCGCGCGTACACATCAAGCAGCTCCGCGGCCACATCGCGAACCTTTTCCGCGGCTTTCTGCTTGGCCTTTGACCAGGCATCGTTGCCCAGTGAGTTAATAGGCGCATGGTCGGCATCGCCGCCGGTATAGCGTGAAATTAAATGCAGTGACGCCACCGGCACATACAGTTTTGACTGCCTGGCATACTCAATCGCCAGGTATTCGGTGGTCACGCCGCCGGCATCCAGGGTCTGCATGCCGAGGTAGCGACCGACACCATGGTCTAAGTGCACCACCGGCTGACCCACGGATAATTCCGCGAGGTTGCGGATAATGGCACTGTCGTCGGCCTGGGTACGTTTTTCTCTGCGTCTGCGCTGACTGACCTTATGGCCCAGCAGTTCAGTTTCCGTGATAAAAAGCAGTTCACCCTGCTGACCACGCCAGCGGAAGCTGTGCTCCACCATGCCAATATCAATACCGGTCGCCTCATCGCCGGCCAAAAAGCTGGCAAAGCTCTTCGCGGGCGCCGGCTTGATCCCGGCCTTATTCAGGACGCCTAACAAACTCTCCCGGCGACCCTGCGACTCGGCACAGAACAGCACTTTCGCGCCATTTTTCTGCGCCTCTTCCAGGGTGGCCAACAAGCGCGCAGCGGGCTGCTTTTTATTGCTGTTGATACCAATATCTTCAAGCTTGTCGCAACCCAGGTTATGGCAGCCGGCTTTCTGTTCAAGCGCCTGCGCCGACAGGCTGACTCTGGGCCAGCGCCTGATATGCCCAAATAGTTCATTGATAGGCAGAAACACCTGGTCGGGCGGAAGGAGTGGGCGGGCCGGGTTATACCGGTGCTGTTCATACCGTTCATTGACATCGGCCCAGAAAAACTCACTGGCGTCCTGGACATCGCCGTGCATCACTACCAGCGAGTCTTTGTGCAGATAATCGAAGAGGGTCGCGGTCTGCGCGAAGAACAGCGGCAGATAAGACTCGATGCCGCTGGGCATGGTACCCTTGCTGACCTGATAAAAGACGGACTCTTTGGCATTGCTGGCGTCAAACTGATCCAGAAACTGCTGCCGAAACAGCGTGATGGCGTCTTTGTCGGTGGGAAACTCCCGGGCCGGCAACAGCCTGATCTCGTCAACCGTTTCACCCGAGCGCTGGGTGTCGGTATCAAAATAACGGATGGTGTCTATTTCGTCATCAAACAGGTCAATCCTGAACGGCTTGTCACTGCCCATCGGGAACAAATCAATGATGCTGCCCCTGATGGAAAACTCGCTGTGGCTCATGACCTGACTGACATGCAGGTAGCCGGCTTGTTCTAGGTTGCGGCGGAACTGATCCCGGTCAAGCTGATCGCCTTTGTTCAGCATAAGCAGGTATTTCGCCAGGTAGTCCGTCGGCGCCAGTCGCTGCATCAGGGTATTGACCGGCACAATAAAAATGCCGTCCCGCTGCTGGGTAAAACGGAACAGGGTTTCCAGGCGTTGCGACACAATATCCTGATGCGGCGAGAAAGTGTCGTAGGGCAGGGTTTCCCAGTCCGGGAACAGGGTTAACGGCGTGGCATCGTCCTGAAAGTACTCCAGTTCCTTTTCCAGCTTCAAAGCGGATGGGGTGTCGGCGGTAATGAGGACTATCGGCCCCTGGTGTTGTTTTACCGCCTCACTGATGGCCAGCGCAGGGCTGCTGCCTTGTAGCTGCCCCCAGTGCTGGTGATCCTGGTTACCGGTCTCTTTACGGGTCTTGGGTAGGGGCAGAGAAAGTATTGTGGCTGTCATGTCACCTTTCTTAACATTATGTCGGGTTGCGGCTGACGTTTACTGCTCAGTGCCATCCTGCTGCTGACGGGTACGTTTGCGAAGCTGTTGAGACTGTAAGTGCAAACTGGCGCGTACCAGCAGTTCCTGATCCTGTTCGCGGATCCGGTTGAAGAAAAACGCTATATGGTAGTCATTGTCGGATTGCTGGCAAGCGATTACTTCACCAAAACAGTAAATGGCTGCCGCCTCTTCATCCAGAAACAGTTTGATTTCCGCGCGTTGCCCCACTTTTACAGGTTCATCACTGGAGACGATCATTCCGCCCCCACCAAATTTTACCGTATTCATGCGGTGGGCAGCATCGTCCTGCTGGTGCAGAATGAACGACATCATCAAATCAATTTTGCGCGACTGATGATTCAGAAACTCCGCCAGCAGCTGGGCATGATCACCAAGCTGACGCAGCGGTCGCAGTGCTTTGGTTTCAATATCGGCAATTTCAGTGGCAATGCGAAAGGCATAGGGCATGTGTTCTTCAAGCTGCTGTTGCGGCGGCAGTTCGGCGTCATCCGGTAACGGCACAACATTCACGTTTATGCGATGTGCAATCATGAAAAATTCGTCAAACTGGGCTTGTTTTTGCTCCAGCGTTAATGTGTCCATAGCCTGTCTCCTACCACCAAAATGTTGTGCGCACAGTAGCTTACACGTAGTATACCAGCATTACGAGTAAACCGCCGGGTTGCCGGGGTTGCCTGTCGCAAAAGGTTGCCTCTGCGGAGGCCGTCAGCCAGGCAGCCTGGTGTCGATCCCATTAATGTCACGCACGCTGTCGTTGCGTGCTGCGAGTCAGACAAATTATGTTTCAACCTGTCGCTGCCTTTGTGGCACTGCGTTACGCCACGGGCGGTAAGCACAACAGCTTTGTAGCGTTTATCAATAAATTTTCGGTGGCCGGTATTGCGTTAGGGTTAATGGCGCTGATTGTGGTGTTGTCGGTAATGAACGGGTTTGAATCCCAGCTTAAAGACCGGGTATTGGGCATCGTCCCGCACGTGGTTACCAGCGGGCCGGTACCCGGGGAAGCCGTGACCCGGCTTGAGGGGGTGCGTGCCACCATGGCGTTTCGCGAAACCGAAGGCGTGATCCAGTCCCGGCAGGGGTTACGCGGGGTCCAGCTACATGGCGTGGAGCCTGATGTGATGCACGCCCACAGCATAGTCAGCGAGCATCTGCTCACCGGGCGCTTCAGCCATCTGCAACCCGGCAGCTTTAATATTATTCTTGGCCGGGCCCTGGCCACTCAGCTGGACATCCAGCCTGGCGACAGGCTGCGGGTTATGCTGGCTGGCGCCAGTATTTATACGCCTTTCGGGCGGATGCCCAGTCAACGCCTGGTGACCGTGGCCGGTATTTACGACGCGGGCTCGCAAATGGACAGTAAAGTTATCTTCATGCATCTGGATGATGTGGGGCGGTTACTGCGTTTGCCTGCTGCCAGTCAGGCTCCGGTACGCTTATTTTTAAAGGACGCCTTTAACTACCAGCAGGTGGTCAGCCGGTTACAGCAACAAAACATTGCCAGTGAAAACTGGCGAAGCCGCCAGGGGCCTTTGTTTGATGCCGTTAAAATGGAGAAGAACATGATGTTTTTGATGCTGTTACTCATCATTGCAGTGGCCGCATTTAACATAGTGTCGGCACTGGTTATGGTGGTGAGTGAAAAACAGGGCGATATCGC
>JBPEWW010000132.1:0-6274 GCA_052032275.1 Alteromonas sp.
GATGTCTACCGCTACCTGAACTTCGATAAAATCGACAGCTTCAAAAAAGCGGAAGACGATGCGAAGGCGAAGATCATTCCAACATTGAATGTTGCCTAAGTAAGCGTATAAACTAGCAAGCCGGGTACCGCAAGGGCCCGGCTTTTTTTATGGCTGGTGAGGAAGCATTGCATGTCGCAGGCAAAATCGTTGTGGTTAGTGTGTTGGGCGCTGTTACTGGGAGTGGCCACGGTTCAGGCTATCCCCGCAGAGCCCGTCGAGTTTGCCAGTGCGTCTATTCAGGTAAACGGGCAGGTCTATGAAGTAGAGTATGCCGAAACCTATGAGCAGCGTGCGCGCGGCCTGATGTACCGCAAGTCATTGTGTGACGACTGCGGCATGTTGTTTAAATTCAATCCCGCCAAACAGGCCAGTATGTGGATGAAGAATACCTTTATTCCACTCACTGTGGCATTTATCGACAGAAACGGCGTCATTACCGATATAAAAAACCTTGAGCCTCATGAACTGGAGTCCGTGGGCGCTTCGCAAAAGGTCACCTATGCGCTGGAGATGAACCAAGGGTGGTTTGCCAAACACAACATTGTGGTTGGCGATCGAATTATTGTGGATCCCTGACCGGCTCACAAGTCAGCGGTCAGGCGCTGTGCCAGTCAGCTGGTACAGCGAAACGCGGAGATAACTGTGACAAATGCTTTAACCATCGCCAAGTTTGGTGGTACCAGCGTAGCCAATTACGCTGCCATGCAAAACTGCGCCCGGATTGTGGCGGGCAATACCCATACCCGGATTGTGGTAGTCAGTGCTTCTGCGGGGGTGACCAACTATTTGGTTAGCCTGGCATATACCGCCTTAACCCAGGAACAGATAACGCAGACCTGTCAGGCCATTGCAGATATCGAATATGCCATTCTGGCTTGTCTGCACGACAAGCAGGGGGTAGCGGATAAACTTGATGATCTGCTCGATGAGATGCGTGGTCTGGCGCTGCACGAAGAGCTGCTGCACCGTAACGACTTAAAGGATCAGTTGCTGTCGATGGGCGAGCGGATGTCCTCGCTGTTGTTCAGTGCCGTCCTGGCGGAAGAGCAGGTGGCCACGATGAATTTCGATGTGCGCAAAGTATTGCGTACTGACAGTGAGTTTGGCGAAGCCACGCCTGATTTGGCCGCCATTGCCAGCCTGAGTGACAGCTTGCTGCGTCCTGAAATCGCCACGTCCGTGGTGGTTACCCAGGGCTTTGTCGGCGCCGATGCCGAAGGCAAAACCACCACCCTGGGGCGGGGAGGATCAGACTTTACCGCGGCACTGCTGGCCGAAGCACTGAATGCGGACACCTGTGAAATCTGGACCGACGTGATTGGGGTATATACCACTGATCCACGCATTACACCCGCCGCCAGACCGCTGCCTGAACTGAGCTTTGAAGAAGCGGCGGAAATGGCCACCTTTGGGGCGAAGGTACTGCACCCGGCCACTATGGAGCCAGCGCTGCGCAAAGACATTAAGGTGTTTGTCGGCTCCAGTAAAGAGCCCGAGAAAGGCGGCACCTGGATCATGCGAGACTGTGAGGAAGAACCGCCTTACCGCGCCATTACCCGCCGCAAAGAACAGGTGATGGTGACGGTGAAAACGCCGAAAATGATGTATGCCCAGGGCTTTCTGCAACAGGTGTTTGCCATCATTGCCAAACACAAACTGAGCGTGGATCTGGTGACTACGTCGGAAATTTCGGTGTCATTCACGCTGGATAATCCGGCCAACTCGGTGGCCCAACGCCTGAACAAGGAAACGATTGCTGAACTGGAAACCTTGTGTGAGGTGACGGTAGAACATGGCTACGATCTGGTGACTGTGGTGGGAAATCACATGCAAACGGCCAAAGGCGTCTCCAGCAAAATTTTTGCTGCGGTGTCTGACTATAACCTGCGGATGATTTGCTTTGGCGCTAATCCGCACAATATGTCGTTTCTGGTTAACGAAACCGACAGTAACGACATTGTGACGGGGCTACACAAAACCCTGTTTGAATAGCAACCACGGGGCCAGACGGCCCCGTTTTTTCAGGTGTTGGCTTTTTCCAGCTCGGAATGGAGCTTTAATACTTTGTCGCCATCATCCTGCTCGATGACGTAAGCGGGATTATCATCGCTGCCTTTGCGGGTGACCTCTTCACCTTGTAAGGTCCTGGTCACCTTCTCCCGGATCACTTCTCTGACGTAGCCGGTGCCGTAGCCATTTCCCCATTCCCATTCCACTTGCGTATTGGTCTGAAATGCGTTGCTCATATTGCCCCCTGTCCGTGATGCCTTCTCTGGTACGCCAGCGGCCACAGAATGGGTCACTGTGAGTGGCGGTGTTACAGCGCCTCAGGCACGGCGTGTGTGCACAGTAACGGGACAGTCACAATCCGAGAAAAAACGGGACAGGCACACGCTGTCTGAACTCACAGCGAGCTGCGAACAATAAACAGGACAGGCACAATCGCCCTGCGGGCTTCTGACTCTGCGACCTGTAAGTTAACGAAACAGGCATACCGGGTGCAATGTGACAGGACAGTCACACCCTGTGCGCGGCCATCTAGCAGGGAAAAATAAACAGGACAGGCACAACCAATATGCGGGCTTCTGACTGTGCAAACTGTAAGTTAGTGAAACAGGCATACCCGGAGGGATGACCGATAACGGCAAGGGTGTCTGACGGATAAAAAAAGGCAGGTCGGGTGACCTGCCTTGCGATGGTTAGACTTTAAACTGACGAATAGACTGCTGTAATTCTTCAGCAAGTCGTGCCACTTCGTGACTGGACTCAGACGTTTGCTGAGCACCAGCGGTAGTCTCTTCGGCAATACCGACAATGGTTTCCAGCTTTTCACTGATTTCCTGCGACACGGTATTCTGCTCACGGGCAGACTGCTCGATTTGCGAACTGACATCGTGGGCTTTGTGCACCGCTTCGGAGATCACGTCCAGCGCCTGAGTGGCTTTTTCGGTTTGCGCCACACACACTGCAGTTTGCTCTTTACCCTGATTCATCACATTCACGGCTTTTTCAGCACCGGCCTGCAGCATCTCAATCATGGCGTTAATTTCCTGCGTCGACTCCTGGGTCCGGCTGGCCAGTGTTCTGACTTCATCCGCAACCACGGCGAACCCGCGACCCTGCTCACCAGCCCGTGCCGCCTCGATGGCCGCGTTCAGCGCCAGCAGGTTCGTCTGGTCGGCAACGCCGCGGATCACATCCAGAATCCCGCCGATAGAGGCACTGTCCTGATGCAGCTTATTGATAACCTCGGCGGCATCCTGGACTTCCCGGGCCAGCACTTCAATGGTGTCGCGGTTTTCCAGAGAAATCTTCCGCACGTTTTCCGCTTCAGCGTCGGCATGGCGGATCTGGCTAAGGGTATCTTCCGCATTCTGCATAACCAGTTGCGAAGTCGAGTGCATTTCCGTGGTGGCCGTGGCCACCTGAGAAATCTGGGACTTTTGATCCTGAATACTGTGGGTGGTCTGTGCGGTGACTGTCGATGTTTGCTCAGAAGCCGCGGCAAGCTGTTCAGCGCGGGTATTAATCCCGGCAATCAGGGTTTTCAGGTTACCTATCAGCTTATTACAGTTGCGGGCCAGCTGGCCAAACTCATCCTGCGCAGAGTCGTCCAGACGCTGAGTCAGGTCGCCTGATGAAGCCACGTTCAACAGCTCGTTCACCCGGTACAGTGGGCGGGTAATGGCGCGAACCGTGAAGTAGCCAATAATAGCGGCAATGGCAATAGAGACCAGCACCACGGCAATCACAATGATATTGCCGGTGGCGACCGCGCTACTGACTTCATCGTCAATGTTCTGGGCTTTTTCGTTCGCCAGTTTCAGCAAACGTTCCAGCTCCACGGTGGCCTGATTGATATTTTCATCTGATGCATTCAGCGCCACTTCCGCAGCATTGCGGTATTCCAGCCGATCGACCTGCAGCTGTAACACGCCATTGTTAGCCGTAATCGCATTCAGGGCGTCGGAAACCAGTGTATTGATTTCGTCCAGAGCACCGGAGGCATCCGCACCATTTGCGGCCGCCACCATGTCGGACAGCAGCCCGGCCACCCGTTCCACCACCAGTTCGACTTCATTACCAATGGTTTGTGAGCGTATCAGGGTGTCGGTTTTCACGTATTCATAAGACACCGTCAGCAGCGACAGCAGCGCCGTTTCCAGTTCACTGCCGATGCGCGCGGCTTCCTGTAAATCCGGGTTACTGCGCACCACATCCATGTCGGAGAAATCCAGCAGGTAGGTTGATGCATCATCCGCGTTGTCTTCCGCCACGCCCAGTTGATCGTCGATATCATTGCGCAGGCTCATGTATAACCGGTGACTGTCATACATGGTCTGAACGTTATCAACGTATTCATCGTACGTCGCTTTCACGGAGTTAAGTGAGGATTTCAGTTGCGGGTCATTACTGACGGCTTTTGCCAGCAAGGTATACTGTTCCTCAAAGTTTTCTTTGCTGGCATTGAAGCTTTGTTCTTTTTCATTCAGCCCGTCGAGACTTTCTTCGATGTAGGCTTCAAACGTCAGCCGGCCCATATTTAAAAAGCTGGCTTTTAACGCGTTACTGCCGGACAGGGTGGGCAGGGCCACCTCATTCACTTCTTCGGTGGCAGAGCCGACGGAATTCAGGTTGAATAACGACACGGCACTTATGATGATCAGTAACAAACTGATAGCAAGAAAGCCGCCAATGACCCGCATGGCTACTGTAATTCTCATCGGAACTCCTGATGTATCATTGTTTTTGTTATAGCGATTCTACTTTGGGTGAATTTTGACAAAATTTGAGCACAAATTCACTAACCATGCCCTAGTTTTGACGTATATTCTTTGGCACTTAACGCGCAACTGACTTTTTTATCGACGAAACAACAGGATCCTTAAGAAATTAATCAATAATGGGAGCCTGAACGGTGGACTTTTTTGTGGCAGCAGGCAGGGTAGGGTTAGCGTGCGCGCACCGCGATAAATTGTTGTGAATTCACCTCGTAGGCGGTCATGGCCTGCCCCCAGACATACCCGGTATCCAGCCCGATGAACTGCGGGTTTTGCGTGCGGCCATTCAGCGCCGCCCAATGCCCAAAGAGTATGCGTTCATGCGCGGCTAACTGGGGGTTAGGCGGGGTAAACCAGGGGTGCAAATTGGCCGGTGCATCCAGTGGACTGCCTTTGGCGGTAAATTCCAGAGCGTTGTCTTCGTTGAGAAAACGCATGCGGGTGCAGGCGTTAATGATAAACCGGGCCCGGGCATCGCCGGACAACGAAGATTTCCATAACCGGGGGGAGTCACCGTACATGTTTTGCAGTACGCTGATCCAGTCAGGGCCTAACAGTTTCGCACTGATTTCATCACTTAACGCCAGCAGGGTGTCGGTGGACCAGGCGGGATACAACCCGGCGTGTACCATGGTATGCCGATCGTCAATGCGTTTCGCCAGAGGAAACTGCCGCAACCATTCAACAATATCGGGTAATCGGGGACTGTTCAGCACGTTATCCAGCTTATCGCTGGCTTTGACTTTGCGGATCCCCTGGGTAATGGCGAGCAAATGCAAATCGTGGTTGCCCAGCACGGCATGGAAGCGATCACCCAGACTCATCAGGAACTCGACGGTCGCCAGGGAGTCTTCGCCACGGGCGACCAGATCCCCTACCGCACAGAGTGTATCGCGACGGGCGTCAAAGCCCACTTCATCGAGTAATGCGGTAAGTCCGCTGAAACACCCCTGAATATCGCCAATTACGAAGGTTTTTGCCTGAGTCATAGCCATCCTGCTAGTTAATGACGTTGGGCAGGGCCAGCCGGAAAATGTCGATGGGGACCCTGAACAGGTTGCCATCCGGCCCCTGCATTTCATAGTAGCCTTGCATATTGCCCACTGGCGTGTCCAGAATGACGCCACTGGTATACGAAAACTGTGCGCCTGGCGCGATAGTAGGCTGCTTGCCCACCACGCCGCTGCCCTGCACTTCCGAGCTTTTCCCGTCAGAGTCGGTTATTTGCCAGTACCGGTTAATCAACTGCACAGGCACGTCGCTGTGGTTAATAATGGTTATTTCATAGGCAAACGCAAACTGCACTGAGTCGGGTGGCAGGTGGTCCGGTAAGTGCCGGGTCACCACCTGAACCTCAATGGTCGGATCCTCTGCCATTATTCGCCTGGCCACTCACGATCGGTCACTGCATTGGCAATGGCCGCAAAATCTTGCAGTGACAGTACCTCGGC
>JBPEWW010000133.1:0-9085 GCA_052032275.1 Alteromonas sp.
TTGCCGCAAAATCTCAACTTATGTGGCAGTAGCCACCCGAAACCGATTTATTCATTGTGTTATTGAAAAATCATCTGGTACAATCAGTTAACAAAATAACAAGAACGTTCAGGCGAGCAAGTTATGATTTACAAGGCGCAGAGCCCGGCAGGGTTCGCAGAAGAATACATCGTTGAGTCTATCTGGAGCGGTCGGTTCCCTCCCGGCACGATTTTGCCCGCTGAGCGCGAGTTATCTGAATTAATTGGTGTCACCCGCACCACGCTGCGGGAAGTGCTGCAACGCCTCGCCCGTGATGGCTGGCTCACCATTCAGCATGGTAAACCCACCAAAGTGAATAATTTCTGGGAAACCTGTGGTCTGAACATTCTGGAAACTCTGGCCCGGCTGGACCAGGAAGGCATCCCTGAGCTGGTGGACAACCTGTTGGCGGCCAGAACCAATTTGAGTGCGGTTTTCATCCGTGGTGCGATCCGCAATAATCCGCAGCAGTCGGCCGACATTATTGCCCGCTATAAAGATGTGGAAGCGGATGGTCTGGCATTCGCGCAGTTCGATTATCAAATGAACCACGATCTGGCCCTGGCATCGAACAATAACGTGTTTGTATTAATGATGAACGGGTTCCGTGGCTTGTATTCGCGTATCGGCGGCTACTTCTTTTCTCATGAAAGTGCCCGTCAGGTAGCCAGAGACTTTTACGAGGAACTGCACAATATTGCCGTCCAGGGTAATCATGATGCGGTGCCGCAGGTGGTCCGCAAGTACGGTATCGAAAGCGGTAAGGTCTGGCAGCAGGTCCGTGAAGACATGCCGAAAGACCTGGTAGATTAATGCCCCGGTAAGTTAACCGAAAGCCTCCGCCAGGGAGGCTTTTTTGATCTCCCCAGCGCATTTACCACATGCTGTGCTTTACCTTTTAACGCTGCCTTGCGGTGGTATCCCCCTGGTTTTATTAGCTTTTCCAACAAGCCCCGTGCCGGTCAGGCAGCTTTGGGTGCGAGTAAGAACAACCCCCCGTAGAAATGTACGAAAAAAAAGCAATTTTAGTATGCGGTTTCTAATTGACGGCGCTATTGTGTGTGCATTGAATCAAATCCCGAGAGGAAATTGCTATGAGTAACAAAAACACTGTGAAGTCTAAAATCAACGAAGCTGAAGATTTTGCCCGTAAAGTCTGGTTGGCCGGTCTGGGTGCCTACGGTAAAAGCGTGGAAGAAGCACAGGGCCGTTATGACAAACTGAGTGCTGAAGCCAGCAAGATGTTCGATGAGCTGGTGACTAAAGGGGAAACCCTGGAAGACGACGCGCGCAGCAAGTTTCAGTCAACCACCAATGACGTGGAGAACCGTGTCGCTGATGTGCGCAAGAAACTGGGCCTGGATGTAGACCATTCAGATCAGAAAATTGAAGAGCTGTCGGCAAAGGTCGACGCGCTGACTGAAGCCGTAGCCAAACTGGCGGCAAACAAGTAATACTCTGAGGGTCGGCTATTGCCGGCCCTTTGTTTATCTACAACACTGTGCAGGTGTTACAACAGCCCGACCGGGAGGTTAGAAGTGGCAACAAGTAAACGTTCAGCATCACCGCTGTTTGGCTGGTTAGAAGCCGGCAGTGATTTAATGGCAGCACAACTCTCCGACGTCACCCAGACCGTGAATAAACGTCTGGATGAGACTCATGCCCTGTTTGAAGAGCTGCAGGCACGGGGTGCGGTGATGGATAAACAAATTAAGTCGCAACTTGCACCGTCGCAGGTATTTACCTCGTTTCAGGAGCTGATTATGGCAAACCCGATTTTCTCGATGTTTGGTCAGGGCAGTAAAGCTGATAAGCGTGAGCAACAGCTGCAGGCGCTATCGACCAAGGTCGATTTGTTAATAGAACAAGTGGCGTTACTGGCAGCTAAAGAGGCCGCGGAAAAGAAAACGGCAGCCAAGCCGGCAGCGGAAAAATCAGCGACTGCAACTACACAGGCTGCCAGCAAGCGCAGCGCGGGCTCAGGCTCAGCTAGCGCGACCACCGCAACTGCGAAGAAATCGTCTGGCACCGGCACCACCACCCGCAAGAAAACCACGGCGAAGAAAGCCTCTGACGGCGCTACAGCGAAAACGTCTGCCAAAGCAAAGCCAGCGGCCAGCTCCAAGCCCGCGAGCAAAAATAACTAAGGCATGTGGCCGGTAGGGCGCATTAGCCCTTGCCAGTATGTGGGGCAGGGGCTTAGCGCCCTTTATTCCACAAGTTTTGATTGTTCTTGAACGAGAAGTAATCCGCCGGCTCCCAAAAGCTTGGTATGAGATCATCTATAGCATCAGGCGTGAAGTTGCCGGATAGCTGACTCATGATCTCTTTCAAGCGTTCTTCGCCCACCTTCATCAGTTTCTTGCGGTTGGCGGGAAAGAACAGGTTCACATTGCGGCCCACGGTTTCATCACTGCCTGAGCGAATATAGGTCAGATTGCGGGTAACCGGCCGGCAAATCGGCTCTGCAGGGTGCTCTGGGTTTAATCGGGTGACAATGGCGCACTCATAGCACTCACGGTCAAAGCCGCGTTCGGTTTGCGGAATATAGGTAATGCCGAAGCCCAGTGGAAAATACCCCACAATGCCAATAAAAGCTTCAGCGAGCTTATTGTGCAGCGCGCCTTTTTTGGCCAGCTGTTCAATTAGTAAATAGCCTTTGGGCAGGGTTTTGCGGCTGTAATCAGGTTTAGTAGACAACACCACCGACACGTAGATCTGCGGTATTTTTAGTAGCTCTCCAAGCCCCGACTTACTGACAAACGCATCTTTCATAAGCGCCTGCATAAATTCCATGGTTGCGGTATGGCTGGCAATGAAGGCATCGCGCTCAGCCTTGTCGTTACCCACGTATGCCGGCAGTCCCAGTCCATTTTTCAAATAATTCAGGGTGCTGGAAAAGTTAATTTTTAGCAGCTGTTTGCGCTGATCGTTTTCCAGTACCCGAAATTCGTCCAGGTCGTTCTCGGGGCCGTGCAGAATGGTGCGCGCTTCATACGACTGCAGGCCGATATCCTGCAGTAAGGCACACCAGATAATGGGCATGGCGACTTCGTTTTGCCAGCGCTCCTGCCAGGCTCTGTTGCCTTTGAAACGGGTGAGCGCGGCTTTGCGTGCTTTCAGGTAAGGGTGAGCGATATAGTCGTGTTCCAGCGCTTTGTCACTCAAACGAAGCGCAAGCACCGCTTTATAGAGTGGCTTGAGACGCTGATGCTGTTGGGCAAATCTGCCCTCCGGGCCGCGGGTAAGCAGCATGACCGTGCCGAGAAACTTAGCACTGAGTAACTGGGTTTCCTCGTAGGTGTCGCCTTCGCATAGCGTCAGTAGCCTGCTGGCAACGGCTTGCAGGCGTTCAAGGCGCTCCAGCCGTTCGCTTTCCAGCTTTGCCTGCGCAGTCTTCAGTTTCTTAGTCAGCTGTTCCGCCACGGCAGGCTGTTTTTTCTCTGTGCCAACGGCTTTAAGCTTGCCCTGCAGTTCGTTGATGTGTTCCTCAAGATCAGGTGTAAGAATGTAGTAATGCCGCGCATCTTCACAGACCGATCCTAATCCAGCTTCTTTTGGGTACACCAACTCGATTAACTGCTTAACCTGCTGCGTATAATGGTTATCAGGGTGCTCTCTTTTACTCACTGTGGTCCTTTAATAGTAAACTGCTGCCTTGCTTATGACGCGGCTCTGGCAATGGCATTGTGGTGGTCATGCCCCAACTTTTCCGCCTCGCGCTGCTTCAGCTTTGCTAAATAATAGCGCAAGGTTTCGCTGATTTTCGTATTCCGTTCTATAACATCAATGTGTGGCCAGGTGGCGCGCTCACCGCTTTCAATCAGATGCGTGATACTGTCGAGAGTCGGGTTTGCCAGGATCTGAGCCAAATTTCGTAACTGCTTGTTTGGCAGGATGTTTACGTTACCAACATATTGTTGATCAATAATAGAACGAACTTTATGAATTGCGAGTTTGGCGCCGCGATGTTCTATCAGACCCTCCACTAAGTCAATCGCAAATATGCTATTGGATTTGGCCAGCTGGCCAAGATGGCGCCAGGTCAGTGCTCCCACCGTTTTGGCATGAGTGCGGTTAGTGGCCAGAAAAGGCACCGCCAGCGGGTTGGTCTGACTGACAATAGAGTGATTGACACCGTACAGCCGGGATAATCGCTCAAAGGGCAGATCGGCCATCAGCGAGCCATCGGCAAACCGGCGGTTAGGGATATAGGGGACAATGTCGCCGTCAGGGGTTTTTGCCCGCAGCTGCACAGGGCTAAACAATACCGGCACCGCACAGGAAGCGCGCACTGCCTGAGTGATAATAGCGTTAGGGGAGGTTTTTGCGTTCAGTAACCGCGAGTGCTGGTGTAAATCGGCCGGGGAGACCGATACCGTGACATGACGTCCGGTTTTATGAAATGCCTCTTCAAATGTCATCACATCAAACAGACCAATTAACGCGTTCTCCAGTGCCTGACTGTTGAACAGGCTTTTCTTGCCAAAGCCGGCCCAGTGACGCCAGTCCTGGAACGTTTCATAAATAAACGCAGGGGACAAAGATTCCAGCAGTTCGTCATGTGAACGGGTACCCAGCATAGCCGCAATGATCGAGCCAGCACTGGCCCCGGAAATCACACTGGGCACTAAATTTTTTTCGTTCAGTGATTTAACAACGCCGCAGTGAAAAAAGCCCAGCCCGGCCCCCCCGGACAGCATCAGGCAGCTGCGTCCAAAGGCATGCGCAGTTTCCTCAAAGAAAGACAGTTTTTCGTAAAAATCCACCTCCCGTTCGTCGGCCTCAAAAATATGGTCAAGGGTCAGCACCACTTCCTGAATAAAGGTTTCTATAAGCACCTTAGTGCCTATTTTGCAGGCATCATCCAGTACCGGGTTCGCGATATTACCAAGGTTACCGTGTAATCCTTCATGCAAAATGGACATCAGAGCCAGGCTGTCACCTTTGCCCCGGGCCAGCTGTAAGCGCTGGACCCGTTTACGAATGAGGCGGTAATCGTAGTCGCGGCAGGGATCCTTGGCTTTCCAGTCGTCGGCACCTGAGAGTGCGTCATGAGCCTGACACGCCTCGCGATAAGCCTGATATGAATCGGCGTGCTCGATATCCCGATCCAGCTTCCCCAGCACGGTATTGAACATTGGCATACTTCCCCCTGAGACGTGCATTATGCAGGTCAGATCTGTTCTCAAACCCCAGTTTATGCAAGGAAGTTAGAAAGCACTACCCAATTTTCAGACCGCGGGGACGCCAGCAAATTATGTCCGCAGATTGCGAGGATTACATATTGACCAATGCCTGCGCAGTCAGTAGCCTGAAGGAGAAGAAAAATAACAGCAAGGCATATCCCTCGCCACATGGAATGGAATATTCAGACGCTTAGTTTGTTGTCGATACCGGTTATTAGCGCGCTTGTGGGCTGGGTAACAAACTATCTGGCGGTAAAAATGATGTTTTACCCGATTGAGTTTGTCGGCTTGCGGCCGATTTTCGGCTGGCAGGGGCTGATCCCCGCGAAACGCCGCAAGATGGCAGAAATTGAGGTGGAACTGGTGCTGGGCAAACTGCTCAGTGTCGAAGAACTGGCCCAGCGACTGGACCCGGATGCGCTCACCGAGGCAATTGAACGGCGCTTGCAGCAGGTTGTGCGCAAAGTCATCAACGATGTAATGACAGAATCAGCGCCTCAGCTGTGGGCAGCATTGCCGGTGCAGGGGAAAAACCTGGTGTACCAGCGCATTGAAAATGATCTGCCGAATGTCGTGCATAAAATGGTGGGTGACTTTCAGAATAACGTCAACGAAATACTCGATATCAAAGAGCTGGTGGTGGAGCAGCTGGTCAACTCACCCGAACTCATCAATGAAATTTTCCTGACCGCCGGCGCCAAAGAGTTCCCGTTTATCATTCGCTCCGGCTTTTACTTCGGCTTTTTGTTTGGCTTGCCTACCATGGCACTGTGGTACTTTTTTCAGGCATGGTGGATTTTGCCACTGGGGGGCCTGCTGGTTGGCTACGCCACCAACTGGATCGCACTGGCGGTCATTTTCGAGCCGAAAAACCCCATCAGGCTGGGGCCTGTCACTGTGCAGGGCATGTTTCTGAAGCGCCAAAAAGAAGTGTCGGAAGTGTATTCAGCTATCATTGAAGACAAGCTGATTACCCCGCGAAATATTACCCACATAATTTTGCATGGTTCCGGGTCGGCACAGTTGCTGGAGCTCATTGAATTGCACGTAAATGACGCTATCGAACGGTATGTCGCCGTGGCTCAGCCTTATTTTGCGCTGGGAGTTGGCTCGGCAAACTACCACCGTATGAAAGCGCTGGCGGTGCAGCAAATTTTTGAAAACTCAGACAAGTACCTGCTGTATGCCTTCGATTATGCCAATGGCGCCATGCGCATTGGGGATGATCTGAGTGCCAGAATGCAGCAGCTCAGTCCGCAGGAATTTGAAGGGGTGTTACGGCCTGCCTATCAGCAGGACGAATGGAAATTGATTGTCACGGGGGCCGTGCTGGGCATGCTGGCCGGTTTTGCACAACTCTATCTGGTATTCAGTTAAATATGAAAACGGCAGAACGGATTTTGCTTACTGCGCTGGAGCTGTTTAATCAGCATGGCGAAAACAGCGTCACCAGTGTAGACATTGCGATGGAGCTGGATATCAGCCCGGGTAACCTGTATTACCATTACAAGGGCAAGGAGGTGCTCATTGAGTCGCTGGTGGCCCTGCACAAGCGCCAGATGCATGGCGTATTGTCTGGCGGCGTGCTGGCGTCCCTGTCACCCGAAGATGTGTTCTATTATTTGTATATTGTGGTGGAAAAACTGCATTTGTTTCGGTTTCTTTACCGCAGTCAGGCCGACTTACTGGAAAAGTATCCTGGCATAGAGAAGTCAGTGCGGAATATCCTCAGCGCGCTGGAAACCCAGCTAATGGCCATGCTGGAGAAGTTGCGTCAGGATCAGGCGCTGACCGCATCCCAGACCGACAAAAAATTGCTGGCAGAACTGCTCAGCCTTATCCTGACCCAGTCGTGCAGTTTCGACAGTGCCAAAGGCGGCAGCGATGAAACAGCACAGCATTATCATGCCCTGTCGCTCATTATGGTTATTTTGCTGCCGCGCCTGAATTTACCCGACAAGGCCATTGCAGGCATTCGCAGTGCCATTGACGGCCATGCACTGGCCAACCTGGCTGATCACAGGTTTTCTTCACTGGAGCCCCGCTGATGTCCCGTTCGTTAAGCTTTCTGGATAAGTCATTCTGGCTCACCGAGTCAGATGCCAACCCCAAGCATGTGGCTTGTCTGCAACTCCTGGAAATGCCAGCCGGGGCCGATCCTACCGAATACATTCACCAGCTGTTTGCTGAAATGAAGCAATTTTCCCGGGCTACGCCACCGTTTAATTGCCGGGTCAAAACGTTTATGGGCTATCCGCTGGGCCTGCAGCCGGTGAAAACACAGCATATGGATTATCATCTGCAACTGCACAAAGTGGCCGATGCCACCGATAAGCAGGCGCTCGATGAGTTCGCGGCCAGGCTGCATGAGTCGCGTCTGGACCCTGACAAACCCTTATGGCAATACCACTTTGTGTATGATGGCACACACCGGCAGTTTGCCATTTATGCCCGGGTTCACCACCTGTACGGCGACGGCGCAACCCTGGTGCGCTGGTTTCAGTCAGGCTACCTGACTGACCCGGAAGCAGACTCCTTTGTGCCGGTGTGGGCAGTGAAGCGAATGCGGCGACGCGGCACCCGTCAACGCCGTTTGAGCCGTTACTGGCAGTCAGTCGTCGGCGGCGCGCGCATTGTGCTCGACTTGTCCGTCATTTTTATTCGCCTGCTGCTCAACCTGTGCCGGGTCAATTCTCATTATATGCCGGTGCCGTTTACCGGCACAAAAACGCTGCTGACCGGTCAGGTAAAACCGGGCCGGGCGGTGGCCACGATGGATCTCGACTTTACCCGGGTAAAAGCCCTGGCCAGACGCACCCGGGCTACTGCTAATGAGGTATTGCTGTGTGCGTTTGATATTGGTGTGCACCGCCTGTTGCAGGATCACGGGCATGTGTTTAAAAAAGCCTTATACACCAACATGCCCATCAATCTGCGTAAGCCTGGAGAAAAGACCACCGGCAACAAAATTGCCATTGTCCCGGTCAAGCTGGCGCACGGTGAGCAGGATCCCTACCTTCGGTTACGGCAAATAATTATCAACCACCGTATCGTTAAGCATGCCGCTCAACATGCCAGCCCTGGGTCATTTAGCGCCTACACCATTATTATTCAAAGCTTTGCCCTGTTATTCGAGTGGCTACGCTTATCCAGTGCGGTGAAACCTATCGCCAATGTGCTGGTATCCAATGTGCCCGGCCCGGTGGAGCATCGCTATCTTAAAGATGCCAGGTTACTGGCCTGTTACCCTATTTCCACGATGACGCCGGGCGGCGGTGTGAACATCACGCTGATGACCTATGCCGGAAAAGCCAATGTCGGGATGGTGTGCTGCAACAAAAACATTACTTCGTTACAGCCGCTAGCCGAGTACTTCAGTGAAGCCTTCGATATGCTGGAGGCCAGCGTAGACAATCCGGGGCTGAATATTGATGATATCGGTGAGCAAATCGAGCGTGTGCCGGTGTCTATTGTCAGTGAACCCTGAACCCGCCTGGCGTCAGGGGCCGGTTATTCCGCGGTCAAAAGCGAAATTCCAGGCGTCGTTCATTCACCACCACGGCCTTACCGTGACGGGCAAACAGCGCCTCGCGCCATATATGGCCTCGCATCTCATGATGCAACGGCAGAGTGGCTGCGGCTTTCAGTAGCTCATGTCGAATTTGTGGGCGGTGGTAGTCGAGGATGGATTGTTTGCTGCCGTCCAGGTACAACTGCAGATAGGCCAGCGCCTGATCGCTCATACCGACAGACACCAGCGACAGGACATTTTTTACTGAGCCTGCCACCAGGTTCGCAATGCCACTGCCAGGCAGACGTTTACCTATCAGGTAGCGGGTATCCTGCAGGAGAGCATAATCGTCGTTAATGAGGCG
>JBPEWW010000134.1:0-1516 GCA_052032275.1 Alteromonas sp.
ACACAAAAGCCCAGGTCATCGCGGATATCCTTGAACACTTCGAACGCCATATGCACTTCCTGCATACCCAGCGGTCCCAGCCTGGCGCCGATGTGGCCCTGTTTAAACCGCAGAATGAGTAACCGGGTTGGCGCGGTGTAACGCCGCGCGCCTTCCTTTAGCCAATAAAAAACGCCGTGTCCTGAGGGTCACGGCGTTTTTTTAACAGGTGCGCAGCTTATTTACGGTTGCTGCGGCGGTGTGACATCAGGCCGGCCAGTCCTAATGAGAACAGCGCGAAAGTGGCAGGTGCTGACACGGCATTGGCGCCGCCATTATCACCGCCCATATCGCCTGAGCCATCACCGATTGCAGCAATGCCATACATCAAACCGCTGTTGGTGGTATTAGGATCGTTATCCAGGAACGTGAAATCAGAGTCAGACGAGACCATCATGGAATACACACTGTAGGAACCGGTGACCGGGCCGGCCAGGGAGATAGTGTCGCCGGTATCGGTAAACGCACTGCTTGCCCACGCCGGCAGATCCAGCTCATCGGCATGGAAAAAATACAGCGTGCCGTCACCGTTAAAGCTGACCGACACTTCCAGGTCGCTGTTGCTGTTGTCGGTTTGCGCAGTTTCAATGTAGTCCGCGCCCATCAGGTACTCAGGGATGGACAGCCAGGTTTCACCACTATCAGAAAAAGCGGAAGAGCCGTTCATCAGGGCTTCTTCATTGAGGTTGTAATTGGCTGAGGTGTCATTGGTGCTGACTGATGAAATGATGCTGGCCTGGCTGGTCGCTGCCATCAGATAGCTTGAGGCCACCAGCGCAGAGAGGGTTGCTGCTTTTTTCAACATGTTTATTCCTTACTTGTCTGTTTGAATATCCAAATACCGGCTTCCAGTGTTGGTTTCAAAACCGGTCAGTCAGGGGTGCAATAAGCACACCTATATCCTTAACCCGCTATTAACACTTGCCAGGGCAGGCATGTCATAGGGTATAGCGGTGCCGATTCTCCGGGCACGGCATTGCCGCGTTTTTTCTTCCCACGTTTTCACTAAGTTTTTGTAAGACTTATAAAAAATTGTAAAGGTTACAGTGGGAGGTGGGTGACTTAACCAGACTGCAACCGGGGGGGACGGGTCATGGGCCTCGCTGTCTGAGGGAAGGGCGGGGGAAGGTAATCTGTATCAGCGGGAATAATGTACCAGATTACACAGACGCAGCGCGGTCTCGCCTGTGCTTGAGCATTTTGAAAGGAGCGGCAACATGGCAAAAAATCACGGCAGTCAGATAAAAGATGACGATACCTATGAAGCATTGCGTGACCAGGGCTACAGCAAAGAAAAAGCGGCCCGGATCGCTAACGCCCAGGCTAGCGACAGTCAGCACCCCTCGAAAAAAGGCGGTAGCCATCAGAAATACGAACAATGGACCAAACAAGAGCTTTACGACAAAGCCAGGGAGGTAGGTATTGAAGGGCGTTCCAATATGAACAAGGATGAACTGATTGACGCACTGCGTCACCA
>JBPEWW010000135.1:0-5426 GCA_052032275.1 Alteromonas sp.
ACCAGCACCAACTGGCCGGTGAGCCAGCCAAAACCCTGGCCGAAAACGGCTTCGTGTACGTGCCGCAAAGCTGTGAAGAAGGTGACAGCTGTCAGGTCCACGTGAGTTTCCATGGCTGTAACCAGTATGCAGACGCCGTAGACGATGCTTATGTTACCGGCACTGGCCTGAACCGGTGGGCAGATGATAACCACATGGTGGTGGTGTACCCGCAAACCCGCAAGTCGCTGTTTATGCCATTAAACCCGCAAGGTTGCTGGGACTGGTGGGGTTATACCTCGGATGATTACGCCACCCGTGATGGTCATCAGCTGCAGGCGGTTAAAGCCATGGTAGAAGGATTAAATACGCAGGAGCGCGCACAGTGAAGCCGTTAAACATTTTTATTACCGGGGGGGCCAGTGGCATTGGCCTGGGTATTGCGCAGGCACTGGCCGCCGAAGGCCATCACATTATTGTGGCTGACATCAATCAGGATGCGGCTGTCACGGCCGCCCGGCAACTTGAAGCCAGTGGCGGCAGTGCCCACGCCGTGGCAGTCGATGTGTGCAACGCCGGCCAAATTGCCGCCCTGGCCGATGAACTCAGTGATACGCCGGTGGACGTGTTAATTAACAATGCCGGCATACAGCATGTCGCCAGGCTGGAAGACTTCCCGGCCGACAAGTGGCAACAGTTAATCAACATTATGCTGGTAGGCCCTGCCCTGCTTACCCAGGCATTTTTACCCGGCATGCGGCAGCGTAACTTCGGCCGCATCGTCAATGTCGGCTCTATTCACTCTGTGGTTGCCTCACCCTATAAGTCTGCCTACGTGGCCGCAAAACATGGCCTGCTGGGTTTTGCTAAAACGGTCGCGCTGGAAACCGGCGACTGTGATGTGACCATCAATACCCTGTGCCCGGCCTACGTCAAAACCCCGCTGGTCGAGCAGCAGATTGCCGCGCAGGCACAGGAAAACAACCTCACCGAAGACGAGGTGATCAACAAAATCATGCTGGAGCCGATGCCGAAAAAGCAGTTTATCAGCGTTGAGGAACTGGCTGACTGCGCACGCTTTCTGATCAGCCCCAGTGCCCGCAATATTACCGGGCAGACCATGATCCTGGATGGCGGCTGGACCGCGCGCTAACACTTTCTTTTCCCGAACAAACTGTGCTAATGTCCTGACCATCACCGTGGAAAGGACATCAGCACTTCATGCCCTACGCAACCGTTGGCCTCATTGGCAAACCCCAGCATGACGGCACTCATGACAGCCTGAACATTCTCGCCAGCTACCTGCTGGATCGTGGCTGCAAGTTGCTGGTAGAAGAAACGATCAGCGCGGAAATTGAAGGCCATGCCCACGAAGCCTGCGATCTGGTTTGCATTGGCAAACAAGCCGACCTGGCCGTCGTGGTGGGTGGCGATGGCAGCATGCTGGGCGCCGCCCGGGTACTGGCCCGCTTCGATATCCATGTGGTTGGGGTTAACCGCGGTAATCTGGGTTTTCTCACCGACATCAACCCCGATGACATTGTTGAGCAGCTGGATTTAATTTTTGCCGGTGAGTGTCTGGTGGAGCAACGGTTTCTGCTGGAAGTGGGGGTGTATCGGCACGAAAAGCTGAAAAGCAATAATTCGGCGGTGAATGAAGTGGTGCTCCATCACGGTAAAGTGGCCCATATGATGGAGTTTGAAATTTACATCGATGGTCAGTTTGTTTTTAGCCAGCGCTCGGATGGCTTAATTGTTTCCACCCCCACCGGCTCTACCGCCTACTCCCTGTCCGGCGGCGGCCCCATCATTATGCCTAAGCTGGATGCGCTGAACCTGGTCCCCATGTTTCCTCATACACTGAGCAGCCGCCCGATAGTGGTAGATGCCAACAGCTGTGTGTCGATGCGGGTATCTAAAGTGAACAGCGACTCCCTGCAGGTGAGCTGCGACAGTCACATTGTCCTGCCAGTACTCCCCGGTGATGAAATTCGCATCAATAAAAGTCAGGATAAACTGAGCCTGGTTCACCCGAAAGGCTACAATTACTTCACTGTATTGCGCAATAAGCTGGGCTGGGGCAGTAAGCTGTATTAGCCGCGTGCCAGCCACATCGCGGCTGTGCCTCTCTTTACCACTGCGCCTGCCCCTGTTGCCGTCACCGAACTCCCACCGCAGGCACAGCCACCACAGTAAATATCTGCAGACTTCACTTTACATCAATAAAATACTGTATATATTTACACGTACTGTATAGATATCGAGTATTTCTATGTTAGCACATCTCTCTGTTAAAAATTTCGCGGTGGTCAAAGAACTCACAGTAAACCTGGAAGACGGGATGACTGCCATTACCGGGGAAACCGGTGCCGGTAAATCCATCGCCATTGATGCCCTGAGCCTGTGTCTGGGTGAGCGCGCCGATGCAGGTGCAGTGCGCCGCGAGGCTGCCAAAGCAGAGATAGTGGCGCATTTTTCGTTAGATGATAACCCGGCTGCCAAACGCTGGCTGCAGGACAACGAACTGCACGATGAAGATGAACAAAGTTGTTTCATTCGCCGGGTCATTTCCAAAGAAGGCCGCTCCAAAGCCTTTATTAACGGGACGCCGGTGTCGTTACAACAGCTAAAAAGCTTTGGACAGTTCCTTATTGCCATTCACGGCCAGAACACCCACCTGCAGTTACTTAAAGAAGAGTACCAACGCCAGTTACTGGACAGCTTTGGCAACCATGCCACGCAGCTCAGTGAGGTGAGCAGTGCCTACCGTAACTGGCGCAGCCTGCAAAGCGAATTGCAGGACCTGCAGCAACAGGCGCAAACCCGCGAAGATCGCCAGCAGCTGCTGCAATACCAGGTAGAAGAACTCAACGATTTTGCGCTGGAAGACGGTGAATTCAGCGAGCTGGAAACGGAACACCGCCGGCTTAGCAACGGACAAAACCTGCTGGAGCAGGCGCAGACCAGCTTTTATCACCTGTATGAAAGTGATGACGGCAATGCCTTGTCCGTGATCCAGACCAGCATTGAGCGCCTCGGCGAACTGGAGGTGCACGATGCCACACTTACGCCGATTATTGCCATGCTTAACGATGCAGCCATTCAGGTAGAAGAGGCGTCCGGCGAGTTACGCAATTATTGCGATCAGCTGGAAATCGATCCGCTCCGTTTACAGCAGGTAGAAGCCCGCTTCAGCAAAGCCATGGAGCTGGCACGAAAGCATGCGGTCGCGCCGGAAGAGTTGTATCAGCTCCATCAGCGACTGGCGGCGGAATACGCGGCGCTGGGAGAACAGGAAAGTCGTCTGGACGATTTGCTGGCCGCCGTTGAGAAAGCACAAACACACTATCTTGAGGCAGCCCGAGCCTTGTCAGATTTACGTCAGCAAAGCGCCTCGGCGCTGGCAGGTGCAATAGAAACCCAAATAAAGAAAATGAATATGCCCCACGCCAGCATGGAAATTACTGTGGAGTTTGATGCCAGCCGCAAGCCGGTGGCAACGGGGCTGGATGCAGTGCAAATGCGGGTGTCGACCAACCCCGGGCAGCCAAAAGACCGGCTCGACAAAGTGGTGTCGGGCGGCGAGCTGTCCCGGATTGGACTGGCCATCCAGGTTATCGCCAGCGACCAACACGCCACACCGACCATGATCTTTGACGAAGTTGATACCGGCATCAGTGGCCCGACCGCTTCAATTGTCGGCAGTCTGCTGAGAAAACTGGGCAAGCGCAGCCAGGTAATGTGTGTAACGCACTTGCCACAAGTGGCGGCCCAGGCGCATAACCAGCTGTTTGTAACTAAACTTACTGACGGTGAAAGTACCGAAACCCGGATGTTACCGCTGACCCAGCAGGATCGGGTAGATGAACTGGCGCGCTTACTGGCCGGTGATAAGGTGACAGCGTCGGCAATGGCAAACGCGAAAGAGTTACTGGAAAGCGTGGAATAGAACTAATAACCGGTTGATTGGTCATAGTTGTCGAGGTAGCATGCCATCGCGCTGCACAAACTGCGTCATCGCCGCCTGTAACATCGTGTATGGTGCACACCGGCGCAACGCAACGAATAAAAAAGCAATGACTGGATTAACTCACGCATGAAGTTGTATCAATTAATTTTCCTGCTCGGATTTGCCGCCACTTCGGTGGGGTGTGCAGATTGGATTTACCGTATTGATGTGCCCCAGGGTAACTTTCTGGATGAACGGGATGTGAAGAAGCTTCGCATTGGCATGACAAAAGAACAGGTGGTGTATGTGCTGGGTCGCCCGGTGGTACAAGACTCGTTTGATCATGACACCTGGTATTACGTTTACGATATGAAGCGCGGTATGGAAAAGCGCGGCAAAGACTTTCAGAAACGCCTGATCATCGACTTTGAGCAGGACAAAGTAGCCAGTGTTGAAGGCGACTTTGAACTGTCAGAAGACTTCAATACGCCGCTGGACGAATAGTCACAGCCAGTACCGGTGTAGCCCAAATCACGACTATTTTGTGTATTGGGCTACATTGTGTGGTTTTTCATTTCTCTGCTAATCCTATCTCTTTGATTATCCGTGCTTTTTATGTGGCATGGGATCTGCTAATTTCAGCCAACGCAAAATCACAGCAGAGAGCACACAATGAAAATCCACTATTTAATCTTATCCGGCATGCTGACCCTCCCTGCCCTGACCGGCTGTGTTATCCACGTTAACGGCAATGACAATGCCCGGCAGACCGGCAGTATGAGCAGTGTATTTGGCGGCTTCGACATCAGCGAAGGCCGGCAGGTACGCCACATAACAACCGTTAACGGCGGCATTGAGCTGGCTGACCATGTCACCGCAGAAAATTTGGAAACCGTAAACGGCGGCATTGAGATAGGCGATAACGTGTCTATTCGCAATGCAGGGGTGGTCAACGGCGACATTGAAGCCGGTGAAAACCTGACTGTGGACGAGGATGTTAAAACCGTCAATGGTGATGTCACCCTCGGTGCAGGCGCGCGTATTCACGACCAGGTGGGCACGGTGAATGGGGACATTTCACTGCTTAAGGCACACGTGGGTGGCAATGTTGAGACCGTCAGCGGTAACATTGATGTCGGCGAACACACGGTGATTGCCGGCGATATAGTGTATGCAAAAAGCCGTAGCGACTGGGGCTGGTCCAGCGCTACCCCAACCCTGCGAATTGACGAAACCGCCCAGGTACAGGGCAACATTATTCTGCACCGGGACGTGAAGCTGCTCATTAGCGACACTGAGTTAGCCAACAGGGTGATCCGTCGCTACCCGGGCGCCTGATAAACACCATTTCAATAGCGATGCACTAAGGTATAGTAGTCGTATGCGCGCATACTGAGGAGTTGGCAATGGATCCCGCTTTTTGGCACAGCAAGTGGCAACAGAACCATATTGCGTTTCATGAGCCACAGGGCAGCCCGTTACTGGTTGCTTATCACAC
>JBPEWW010000136.1:0-2072 GCA_052032275.1 Alteromonas sp.
TGGACCGATCAGCATTGCCGTTATTTTCTTCGGCTCATCTCCCGTCATGCGCTGCTCTATACCGAAATGGTCACTACCGGCGCATTAATTTATGGCAAGGGCGATTACCTGGCGTTTAACGACGAAGAGCATCCGGTCGCGCTGCAACTGGGCGGCAGCCATGCCGATGACATGGCGCGCTGTGCAGAAATGGCGCAGGCGCGTGGTTACGATGAAGTGAATATTAATGTGGGATGTCCTTCTGATCGGGTCAAAAACGGCCGTTTCGGGGCCTGCCTGATGGCGGAGCCGGAGCTGGTCGCGGCGTCGGTGAAAGCCATGCAGGCAGCAGTGGATATTCCGGTTACCGTAAAGTGCCGGATAGGGATCGACGATATGGACGAGTACGCGGATTTTGCCCGCTTTGTCGATATTGTTGCCGCCGCCGGTTGCGATACTTTTATAGTGCATGCACGTAAGGCCTGGTTGCAGGGGCTGAGCCCAAAAGAAAACCGGGAAATACCGCCGCTCAATTACCCCCGGGTTCACCAGCTGAAAGTGTCCCATCCGGAGCTGTCGATTAGCATTAATGGCGGGATCAAAACCCTTGACGAAGCGGCCAGTCAGCTTGCCCATGTCGATGGTGTGATGATGGGCCGGGAAGCCTATGCGAACCCCTATTTGCTGGCAGATGTAGATGACGCAATTTTCGGAGCCGGGGGCCAGGCGCCTTCCCGTGAGCAAATAGTCTACGCCATGCAGGCCTACATTGAGCGCCAAACCGATAAGTGGTTCAAACCCTGGCATGCGGCCCGCCATATGCTGGGGCTGTTTCAGGGCCAGGCTGGTGGGCGGATATGGCGGCGTTACCTGAGCCAGAATGGCACCGGGAAAAACCCGGATCCCAACCTGCTGATTAACGGGCTGGATGCCGTGTTAACCGCGCAGGCTAACGTGCAGACGTTTAACGAAACGAAAGTTGGCTAAAACAGCGAATCTGGTTGGTCAAAAAAGCTACATTTTAATATTCAGGCCGTCCACGTGACGGCCTTTTTATTATTGCCTCACTTAAAACTCATTTAAAATCATGTGGATATATTTTTTGTGCTGATTGGCACACCTCTGGCAATAGTCATACTGTCGCAGCAACAACGGGTTGTTGCATTCACGGAAGTCAGAGGGAAACACATGAAAACGCAATCAGTAATTTTAGCATCACTTCTCACCGCAGCCTCATTCAGCACACCTGCAGTCGCGCAAGAGGTATCATTAGAGGAGTTTGTAGGCCGGTTAATGAGCCAGGCCGTGGAGGTTACCCGCCACGAAATTAATATGGGGGTCCAGCAGGTAGTCGCCAATACTGCGCATATGTTCGATTTAGACGGTACACGTGCAAGCGGTTCAGTATCAGTGACAGATCTCGCGCAAACCAAGGGTGACCAGGATAACGCTGCATCGTCAGACACCGCATCAGAGTAACACCGTATGATTCAGCAATTCAGTGTGCTGCTAATCATGCTAATGCCAGTACTGTCTTTTGCAGTGGGGGCATTGTTATTCACCACCCGCAGAATGCGTCGACTGCTTTGGCGTCAGCCGCCCCGGTCTGGTTCATCGAGCAAACGACTATAAAGCAGATAACATAAACAGGTTATCTGCTTTTTTATTTCCTCCTTTATCGTTTTAACACGCCCCATCCCTACACGTATGTCTACGCTCCCCCTGTAAAGTGATGCCTGATCACACTGGCTTGTCATTGTCGTTAAGTTGGCTGTCTGTCTGCTTATTCAGGCGCTGATAAACGTGTCAATTTAGCGGAGCAAATGGCCTCTCAACCAAGGCGCTGAGCCAGTTGGTGAAAAAGACAAATCCATTAGTCAAATTCACTATTTATCAGGGCGTCGCTCACAAAACAGACGAGGCGGATCAGATGTTTTGTTGTTTTTGTTATTAAAAACAACGGCTTAAAAATATGGCACAGGTGTTGTAATGATCAGATAAGTTTCACACATTCACACCGTGAAAATTAACAGGTAAACACAGGAGATGGTTATGGGCATGTTTTCAAGAATGACAGACATTGTGCAAGCGAA
>JBPEWW010000137.1:0-11853 GCA_052032275.1 Alteromonas sp.
CACCGCCCGCCGGCTTGGCGCCTGCCTGGGCTGATTTACCCACCTTCAAAGTGCCCCGAAACACAGCGATGCCGCCTCTGCAGAGCGACCCCGTCTGGAAGCATTGCGGCGTAAATGCCAGATAGGTATCGATTTTGCTACCTATAACAGTAAGGACGCACCTAAAGGCCGGCAATTCTGCTCTATGTTTATAGTCAGGCTTGGCAGCACAGGTGCTGTAAGCGAGAAAGCAGTTGTAAAAAGGTGGTGACCATGTTGAACGAAAATACCCGATTGATTGGCCAGGTGTTGCAAATCAGAGACAAAATATTTGCTAAGCGCCACAGTATTCCCACTAATCTGCGGGGTGAATGGCAATCGCTGGCGGATAAGACCGCTTGCTTCGATGCAACCCGCTTATTCAATGGCACGGTGAAAGGCGCTCCGGCCAAAAAACCCTGCGTATTTCGTGGCAGTGCCAGTGAGCTCAGCAAACTGATCTCAAAACTGAAAGCGTTCAATGTGAAACTGGCGCAGAGCCAGTTCCACCACTAATTCAGTACGCCCTCTCCCCCACTAACTGACCGTCTGCGGCGGGCGCTGCAATACCAGCAGCGTCCGCACTTTGCGACTGCCATAACTGGCCTGGCGAAGAAAATCCTCCTGCGCTACCGGTATATGCTGAAATTCCATGGGCGGCTGTCCGTCAGCGTCCGGATCGTGCAAATAGAAGCAGTGGGCGTCGGCGCCGGTCAGCGTCACCCAGTGTGGTGCCTTACGCTTATCAAACGCATAAGTACTGACCAGACACACGACAGTCGCGCCAGCGGCCAGTACCTGCTTCACGCCGTCCAGTGTCCAGTCATGATAACGCACCTCAAGCCCCCGGGCTTCGGCCTCGTCGGCAAACTGACTCTCCACTGTCTGGATGATGGCTTTTTTATGCGCACTGCGCACACCATCGGCGAATAAAGGTAACGGCCGGTTTAGCCATACCTGCGCGCCAAATCCGGCATCACTGGCGGCCAGGGCCAGCCCGATGGGGTGGCAGCCACCGTGACCGGAGGTCATAAAAATGGTGGTGGCCCGCCGCCAAATGGTCAGCTCCTGATGCTGGCTCATGGCATACTGCGGATCCAGGTGATGCAGTGCCATCATTAGGGCCGCGGGTCCACAGGTAAACTCAGTGGTCTGTTCATACCAGGGGTAGGCGGCAGACAGCTGGGTGGTCACTGTCTGACTCAGTACCTTCTGCATGCGAATGGCGTCGGTATTGTCATCATAGTAGTGGCTGTAAACGCCAAACTGCTGAAAACCCAGGCGGCTGTACAGGCGTCTGGCACCATGATTCTGCTCAGACACCTCCAGCCGCATAAAGCGCTTTCCCCGTGCAAGGGCACTGTCCTCCAACTGTTTAATGATTGCTTCTGCAATGCCAAGGCCGCGCGCCTCCGGCAACACAGCCAGGGAATACAAACGGGTTAACTGGGTGCCTCTGCGCATCAGCAGTAGTCCGTAGGCAACCAGTTTGCCGGCTTGCTCGGCCACAATTAACTCGGCGTGCGGCGCGTCAATATAAAAGCGCATGCGGCGGCGACTCAGCCGATCCGTGTCAAAGCAGCGATTTTCAATGGTCAGCAATGCGACCAGGTCATCGTGGACTGCCTCACGATAAGTGACTGCGGAAATCGCCACGTTCATCGTCCTCGTTGCTCCAGCCGATCGGCAAACGACTGCATGATCTGTTCATACAGTACCGGGCCAAGATATTTGTCCTCCACACCGGCATCGATACTGGGGTTATCGTTCACCTCAATCACATACACACCGTTTTCATTTTGCTTAATGTCCACACCGTACAGACCCTCACCCACCACTTTCGCCGCTTTAATCGCCGCGTTGAGTACCGCCTTGGGCACTTCAAAGGTAGGCATAGTGGTAAAGCCCCCTGAGCTGAACCGGTCGCCCTTATGGTGGTAAATTTGCCAGTGATTGCGGGCCATAAAATACTGACAGGCAAAAATGGGCTTACCGCCGAGCATACCGATACGCCAGTCATACTCGGTATAAATGTATTCCTGCACCAGTACCAGTGCTGACACCGCCAGCATTTCCTCCAGTTTAGTGGTAAGCGCGGTGCGATCTTCGGCCTTCTTTACACCACGTGAAAATGCACTTTCGGGTAATTTCAGTACCATCGGATACCCAAACGCAGCTTCCAGCTCGTTCAGTATCTCGTCATCGATGTGCGACACAAACCGGGCGCTGGGCGCGGGCACCTGCTGATAGGTAAAGGCATCCTGCAAAAACACCTTGTTGCAGCAGCGTAAAATTGACTGGGTGTCATCCATCACCACCACCCCTTCCCGCTCGGCGGCCCGTGACAGCCGGTAAGTGCGATGGTCGATGGCCGTGGTTTCGCGAATAAACAACGCATCATAATGCCCCACTTCCTGTTCGCTGAGCTCACTGACCACGTCCACCTGAAAGCCGCACCGCTCGGCCGCTTTGGTAAACAGACGAATGGCTTTATTGTTACTGGGCGGCGTTGACTCGCTGGGATCCACCAGTATGGCCATGTCCCAGCGCATCTGTTTGTCAGGGCGCGACTGAAACCACTGGCGCTGAGTGTAGCGCCCCAGCGCGGCAATACAGCGACGCTGCTCTTCCGCCGGGAGCTGTACGAAGCTTGACGCATCACAGGTGGCCACCAGAGCGGGCGTACCAACGGCACTTAAGCTGTTGGCGCTCACTTCGGCCGCCGGCTGTATGGTCAGTGAGATGACCGGGAACGGAAACAGCTCAAACGCTTTCTTCGCCACTGCGGTCAGACGGTGATCTTCGGTTTCCCCAAACAGTACAAATACCGATGACGGCAACTGCCCGGCCGCTTCCTGCTTTAGCTGAACCGGCAGTGAAATTCGCTTGGAACTGCCGTCCGCGGTCAGCCGCACGTCATTGATGGTTTTGACCGTGGGCAGCACCAGGTGGTTGCGGGCCTGAGCCAGTAACGAACAGTAATACCCCTGACTGAGATACCGCGAGGTATCACACAGGTTGATGACTCGGGTCTTTGGCTCATCCAGTTTTGGAAAGTCTGCCAGGTAGGCCTCAAACGTCATCACAGGTAACGACATTGACGAGAACGGAGTGACGTCATCGACAACAATTAGGGTGTTGTGCATGGTAAACGCTTCTAAAAAAATTCTGCTGGGGTAAACTTTAGCAGCTCAGCATTGATTTGCAGGCTGAAAATCAGACCGACAGTGTAAGTCATGTACAGGTTTTGCATAGCACATTGCGCACGGAATATTTTCATCGTCACGATGCGTTTTTTCGATAACCGGGCAACAGCGTCTGGTGCGGTTGTTCTAAGAATAGAAACAAGGAGAGGGTATGTTATTAGCGAGTCTTGCCATCATTATCGGTTTACCGGTGTTGCTGTGGAGTGCCGGTAAATTTGTTGGCGGCTCAGCGGCGGTAGCCAATTATTTTGGCGTGTCGCCGCTCCTCATCGGTATGCTGATCATCGGCTTTGGTACCTCAGCGCCGGAAATTATTGTCTCTGTGTTTGCCGCCATTCAGGGTAATTCAGGGATTGCGCTGGGCAACGCGTTTGGTTCCAACATCGCTAATATACTGCTGATCCTGGGGTTAACCGCATTGATCAGTCCTATCGCGGTGCGTTCAGAGATTATCCGCAAGGAAATCCCGGTCATGCTGGGGATCACCTTCTTTGCCGCCTGGCAACTGCTGGATTTTACTTTATCGAAGGATGACGCTTTTTCCCTGATGGGCCTGTTCATCCTGCTTATCTCGTGGAGTATCTGGACGGCCATCAAGGGCGACAAAGATGCCCTGGCTGAGGAATACTCAGAGGAAATTAATTCGGCCCAGGGCACGGTTAAAACCCATGTCATGTGGCTGCTGGCGGGTTTATTGCTGCTGGTTGCCAGCTCGCGGATCCTGGTATGGGGTGCAGTAGAAATTGCCACCTTCTTCGGCGTCAGTGATACCGTGATTGGCCTGACTATCATTGCCATCGGTACCTCGTTGCCCGAGCTGGCCTCGTCACTGATGGCGGTACGCAAGGGTGAACATGATCTGGCACTGGGTAATGTGATTGGGTCGAATATGTTCAACACCCTGGCGGTGGTGGGTATTGCCGGTATGATTGCGCCAATGACCGTCGAACCTTCCTTCCTGTACCGGGACGTGGCGGTGATGCTGGCAGCCACCGTGGCTCTGTTCATATTCTGTATTGGTATTAAGCGTCAGGGCAGACTGAACCGGCTGGAAGGCGGCGCCTTTCTGTTAGCGTATATTGTGTATACCTTCGTACTGGTAAACAGCGCCTTTATTAATTGACCTGAATGGTGACGGTCAGCAGGCTGATAAGTGAAATGCCGGCCAGGATAAACAGGTTTACCCCAAAGCTGTCGTCCTCGCGCCGGCTGCGCCGGGAACGCAGCAGCATGGTGACCAGACTCAACCCTAAGCATATTTGCAGCAGGGTCAGCATGGCTTCCACGTACCGGGGCGACCATTCACGTTCTACGCCCAGTCCCCAGTACTGCTGTACCCCTGACACAAATTCAGGGCGGGCGTAATGAAACAGGATCAGTGCGGCCACTAATAACAGCCACGCCAGACTGTTTACCGCCACCACCAACCGGAAAAAGGTGTCTCTGGAGCGCGGG
The DNA here is from genome assembly GCA_052032275.1 of Alteromonas sp. GTDB lineage: Bacteria > Pseudomonadota > Gammaproteobacteria > Enterobacterales > Alteromonadaceae > Alteromonas. The sequence continues at coordinate 4,680 of JBPEWW010000137.1, forward strand.
ATCTGTCGCCTGTCTGCCGGCCGCCCTGGCTCGGTTTTCTTGCCCATTTGTCATCCTTATGTCTGGAAACCACTAACAGGTCGAGTATACTACCCGTCTGTTGGAATGTTGATGTATACCTCCCTGCTAACACAGCTATCCGGTATCTCACCCTGAACTGAAAACGTTCTCACGATTATATACGCGCCTTCCCGGTGTTTCTGTTCAGTCAGTGACATCTGCCAGGGCAATTCCAGCAGCCTCTGACGACCGCCTTGGTACTTACATTACCCGGTCGCAGATGCATGAATACTATTTGTGTGCGAAACTATCGCCCAGCAACAGTGACCAGAACACGGAGAAAATAACATGACGCATACGCCCGTTGTCGACGTACTGAAAGGACAGTACGCGGAAGGCGAAACAGTGACAGTGAAAGGCTGGGTTCGCACCCGCCGTGACTCGAAAGCCGGGTTGTCTTTTATCGCCCTGCACGATGGAAGCTGCTTCGACCCGATACAGGTTGTCGCGCTTAGCTCACTGGATAATTATGCTGATGTTCAGCGGTTAACCGCCGGGTGTTCACTGGCTGTCACCGGCACCGTAAAAGCGTCTCAGGGTCAAGGCCAGGCGCTGGAGCTGGACGCACAGCGTATTGACATTGTGGGCTGGGTGGAAAACCCGGACACCTACCCGATGGCCGCCAAACGCCACAGTATTGAATATTTGCGTGAGTACGCCCACCTGCGTCCGCGTACCAATGTCATTGGTGCGGTCACCCGGGTCAGAAACTGTCTGTCGCAGGCTATTCACCGGTTTTTCCACGAGCGCGGCTACTACTGGATCAGCACGCCGATCCTGACCGCCAGTGATACTGAAGGCGCCGGCGAGATGTTTCGGGTGTCGACACTGGATATGATGAACCTGCCGCGGGATGACAAGGGTCAGGTCGATTACAGCGAAGACTTTTTTGGCAAGGAAACCTACCTTACCGTATCCGGTCAGCTGAACGTAGAAACGTACGCGAATGCCATGTCTAAGGTGTACACGTTCGGGCCTACCTTCCGGGCCGAGAACAGCAACACCTCCCGTCACCTGGCCGAGTTCTGGATGATTGAGCCTGAAATCGCCTTTGCTGACCTGTCTGATATTGCCCAGCTGTCTGAAGATATGCTGAAGTACGTCTGCCAGGCGGTGCTGGACGAACGCGCCGATGATATGGCGTTCTTCGAGCAGCGTATCAATAAAGACGTGGTACGCCGCCTGCAGGCGCTGGTCGAATCAGACTTTGTGCGTATGGATTACACCGACGCCATCGATATTCTGCAGGCCAGCGGCAAGCAGTTTGAATTCCCCGTAGAATGGGGCGTTGATCTGTCTTCTGAGCATGAGCGTTATTTGGCTGAGGAGCATGTAGGTGCGCCAATCATTATGCAGAATTACCCGAAAGACATTAAAGCGTTCTACATGCGGTTGAATGATGACAACAAAACGGTCGCCGCGATGGACGTACTGGCACCGGGAATTGGCGAGATCATTGGTGGCTCTCAGCGTGAAGAGCGTCTGGATGTGTTTGATGCCAGACTGGAAGAGATGGGGCTGTCGCAGGAAGATTATGCCTGGTACCGCGATTTGCGTCGCTACGGCACAGTCCCCCACGCCGGTTTCGGTCTGGGCTTCGAACGCCTGGTCGCCTATGTTACCGGCATGCAGAACGTCCGGGATGTGATCCCCTTCCCGCGCACACCTGGCAATGCCAGCTTCTAAGGGCTAATGAAAAGGCGTAGCGCTGTTGCTCTACGCCTTTTTTGTGTCTGCCTGGCGCTCAGGTAAACCGGGCGCTGCCTGCGACCTGTAGTCACTGATGCAGTAATTGGCGCTTACGGCAGAATACGGTATTCTCCAGTAAACCAGAACAATAATAAGGCACCCGATCGTGCAGGCCAGACACCCATGACCACCGCCCCGGCATCCTCGCAAATTACCTGTGAGCAGTGTGAGTGCGTCGTTGCGTTGCCGTCATTGGCGCACCGGCAACGGGCTGTTTGTCCGCGTTGTGGACACACCCTGCTGACCCATCGGCGTAATGACGCACAGGCGCTGCTGGCGTACGCCTGTTCGGCGTTTGTATTTTTGCTGTTGTCGCTGCCGTTTAACTTCCTCTCATTCAGGGCCAGTGGCCAGAAACATAATATCGATCTGCCGGCCGGGCTTACGGTCCTGATTGAGAATGACTACCTGTCGCTGGCCATTATTACCGGCCTGGCCACGCTGCTGTTGCCGGGGCTGGTACTGCTGGGTTGTATGGTTTTAAGTATTGCCCGCCTGCGCGATACCCCCACCCGCTTTGTCCGGCGCACCTACCGCATGGTGGTATTGCTTATGCCGTGGAGTATGGCGGAAATCTTTCTGGTGGGGACCCTGGTCAGTCTGATCAAAATCACTGAGCTGGCCGATGTGTCGGTGGGTATGTCGTTTTACGCGTTTATTGGCTTCACCCTGGGCACTACCATGGCCATGCTGTATTTTGATAAAAACCGCTATGCCATGTGGCTGAATAACGGCCGCATCCCCCGGCCAGTGCCGTTAACCGGCGTCCGCGCGTCGCACAGTATGCAGCGCACCTGGGCGCTGCTGATTACCGCCAGCCTGCTGTACATTCCAGCGAATATATTACCTATTATGCACACTGAGCTGTTCGGCAGAAGCGACCCCAACACCATCATAGGGGGAGTAATTACGCTTTGGGAATCAGGCTCTTATCCTGTAGCATTAATTATTCTTATTGCCAGTGTCATTGTGCCGGTAGCGAAAATTGCCATTCTCGGCTGGCTCAATTACAGCGTGCAGACCGGACAGCTGCGCAGCAAAAAGCTGCGTATTCGCTACTACCGGTTTACTGAGGTGATTGGCCGCTGGTCAATGATTGATGTGTTTGTGGTGGCCGTGCTGGTTGCGCTGATCCAGTTAGGCAACTCGTTGTCTATTTATCCGGGTCCCGCCGCCCTGGCGTTCTGCGCGGTGGTGTTTGTCACCATGATAGCCGCCATGACTTTTGATTCACGACTCATCTGGCAGGAAGGCCAGGAGCAACAGGAAGCCGTACATGAGTGAAGAAGCCCATATAAAACCCACCTCACGCGTATCAAAAGTGTGGTTGATCCCGATTGTTGCAATTATTGTGGGTGCCTGGATGGTCTTTTATCAATGGCAGAATCAGGGGCCGCTGATCACCATTGAAATGTCGTCAGCAGCAGGGGTTGAGGTTAACAAAACGCCGGTGAAAGCCCGTGACCTCGAAGTCGGGGTGGTGAAAAAAATTGAGCTGAAGCCGGACCTGGATGGTGTGCTGGTGACCGCCCGCATTGACGCCAGTGCAGAGCACCTGCTCACCGAAAACACCGAATTCTGGATGGTCTCACCGCGGATCAGCTTTTCCGAAGTATCCGGTCTGAATACCCTGCTGTCTGGCAGCTATATTGCCATGAGTGCGGATGACTCCGGAAACGAGCAGCACCACTTTGTGGCCCTTGACCGGCCACCGGCCACGCCACCCGGCACACCCGGCCTGCATCTGACCCTGAACAGTGACGACGAATTCGCGTACAAGGCAGGAGACCCTATTATTTACAAAGGCTTTAAGGTGGGTGAATTTGAGGATGCGTATTTTAATATCGAAGAGCGTGTGGTGTATTACGATGCCTTTATTGAAGCGCCTTATCACAAACTCATTACGCAGAATACGCGCTTCTGGAATGTCAGCGGGGTTAAATTTCACCTGGCGTCCAGCGGACTGAAATTTGAAACCGGCAGCCTGGAAACCCTGTTAGCCAACGGCATTACCTTCGGCATCCCTGAAGGGGTCCCGGCGGGTGAGCAAGTGGTCGAGAGTGCGTTTTTCACTATTTACCCTGACAGCGATGCGGCCTCTGACGCACGCTATAAACTGGCCGCAGAGTACCTGCTGTTAATTGACGAAAGTGTGCGCGGACTTACCGTGGGCGCCCCGGTCGAGTACCGCGGTATCGAAATTGGCGAGGTGCTGGCCATCAATACATCATCGTTTATCGATGGCAACATCCTGGAAGAAGACTACGCCATACCCGTGCTAATCAGTATCTATCCGGGCAAAGTGCGCCGCCAGGATACCCAGGAAGGGCTGGCATTCGTAAGAGACACCATGAAGCGCTGGCTGAAACAGGATCTGCGCGCCACGCTCCGCATGGGTAACGTATTGTCCGGCGGGCTGTATGTGGATCTGCAGCACGTAAAAAATGCCCAGCCTACCCCGCTTCAGACCGTCAACGGCATCGATGTGATCCCCACCGTCTCTAATGAATTCACCCAGATCACCCAGAAGGCAGACGCTATTCTGGATAAAATTAATCAGCTGCCGCTGGAGGGCATGGTCGAGGACGTGCGCACGGCCCTGCTGGATATGAAAGATGCCGCCGCGTCTGTGGAAGCCACCAGCGATGACTTTGATACGCTGGTAACCAGTATTGATGCCGAGGCGATAAATGATAATTTGAACAATGTGCTGGTAAGCATGGAAGCCCTGCTGAAAAACTATTCACAGGGCGGGCTGAGTCAGAGCGAAATTAAAGAAACCGTCGACGCCATGCAGGAGACCCTGCGCAATGTCCAGCCACTGCTGCTGCAACTCAACCAGTCACCCAATAGCCTGATTTTTTCTGGCAGTCAGGGTGAGGACATCCAGCCAAAAGCATCACGGAGAGAGTAACACATGAAAAGAATACGGATTGCGGGCTATATCATTTTGCTGGGTCTGTTAAGTGGCTGCGCCAGTCAGGCTCCCCGGCTGCAGTATTATGTGCTGCACTCACCGGCAGAACAGCCGGTGAAGACACAGCCGGCGGTGTCGCTGACCCTGGATCAGCTGATTTTACCGGAGTACCTTAAACAGCGTAGCCTGACCATGCAGACCAGTTCAACGACGCTGCATTACTCACCCACCCATGTCTGGGCCGAACCTGTTCAGCATGGCGTAGTGCAGTCACTGACCCGCGCCTTACACGAACGGGGCGTGGCAGTTCTGCCGGCGGGCCAGCACCGCGGCGATGTGACACCGGCCACGCTCAGCATTCAGATTGACGATATGATTGCCACCTGGCAGGGCGAAGTCGTTCTAAAGGGCCACTTCTGGCTGGATGAAACGGCTGCGCCAGGTGTCCGACAACGCTTCGATTATCGGGCGCCCCTTGACGATGACGGGTTCTCGCATGCCATTTCTCAGCTGCGCGTATTAATTGCGCAACTGGCAGATGACATTGCTGCCGACACCCTACCGTAATGTCCCAGCTATGATGTTTGCCAAAAAAGTTAACAAGCTGATTACGCAGGGGTGCAGCGAACAGCTGGGCGAAGAAACCAACCGCAAAGTGCGGGTAATCAACCTGTTTGCCTTTGTGGGAGTCTCCCTGACGCTGGTGCTGGGCATTCGGGCCATTATTGACGGTAATGCGCCACTGGCGCTTATTCTGCTGCTGGCGACGACCCTGTTTGGTGTCTCGCAGCGAATTCACCTGAACATAGACGGTACCATGGGGCGGGTGCTGTCCATGAACCTGCTGCTAACCTGTCTGATGGGATTGATGGCGGTGCTGGTGGTGACCGGCGGCAATGGCAATACCGGCCCGTTATGGATTTACATTGTACCGCCGGTGGCTATGTTTTTTGGCGGGTTTCGGCGCGGCTTGCAGAGCAACTTTGGCTTTATTCTGCTGATCGCCTTACTGCTGTTTTTCCCGGATGAACGGCTATTGTTAACCAGTTACAGTGTGGAGTTTAAAACCCGCCTAATTTATTCGTTTTTAACCGTGACCTTTCTGTCGGCATTTTACGAGTATAGCCGGCAGAAAACCTTTGAGACCGTGCAACGGCTCAGCGAGCGCTTTGAGCAACAGGCACGCCAGGATCCCCTCACCCGCCTGCCTAATCGTCGCGGGGTACAGCAGTACATCGATTACGAAATGACCCGCATGGCGCGCAGCGGACGTCCCATGACGCTGATCCTTGCCGATGTGGACAGGTTTAAGGCGATTAACGATACCTACGGGCATGATAACGGGGATCAGATCCTTATGCGCATTGCGCAGACCTTTCGCGCACGGATACGCCGGCAGGATATTGTCGCCCGCTGGGGCGGTGAAGAATTCCTGTTTGTACTGCCTGAGACACCGGAGAGTAACGCTATGATCCTGGCCAATGATGTCCGGGAAGCGCTGGCCGAACTGCCGGTTAATATCGACGGCAACCGGGTAGCGGTGACGGCCAGTTTCGGCGTATGTGAAGTAAATGCCGATGTCACACTGAATCGCGCCTTATCGCTTGCCGACAAAGCCCTTTACCGGGCTAAGGACAACGGCAGAAATCGTGTCTGCGCGGCCAGTCAGCTGGATGACTGACAGCCGCAGGCTGCAGCAGCGATGGAAAAACGGCCGCTGGCACCGCTAACCTCTCATAGTTAGTTACAATTAGGTTACATACTCTGCCTTAAGAGGGAGTATGATAGTAATAGTTTAGGGTAAAAGACGTATTCCTCATGAAGATAATCAAAGTGCTTTTCCCGGTCGCCGCTCTGGCTACCGGATATCTGGGTATGCTCGTCATAGAAGCCACGGCCTCTGACGACATCATCAATGAACAGGTGGATACCCGTCCGACAGTAACGGTCGATAAGGTAGAGCCCATCGATTTCACGGTGCAACTGACCTCATACGGTGAAGTGACGCCTCTTGAGTCCAGCAAAGTCGCGGCCCAGGTGAGTGGCGAAGTGGAAAGCTGGAACCCCAGCTTTGTTGCCGGTGGCGTGATTAAACGTGGCGACGTACTTTTCACCATTGAAAAAGACACCTATGAAGCGGCCTTACTGCAAGCCCAGGCGAACCTGTCAACTGCCCGCGCCCAGCTCATTCAGGAACAGGCGCAGGCCGATGTGGCGGCCCGCGAAGCGAAAAGTCTGCCTGACAGCCGTGTGACTGACCTTTACCTGCGTAAACCACAGGTAATGAGTGCTGAGGCCGCCGTCAAATCAGCGCAGGCTCAGCTGCGCCTGGCCCAGCGCGACCTGGATAACACTACCGTGCGGGCGCCCTACGATGCGCTGGTGGTGTCGCGTAATATTGGTAAGGGTGACTATGTCACCACAGGCTCCACCGCTGCGGTCATTAAT
>JBPEWW010000138.1:0-2404 GCA_052032275.1 Alteromonas sp.
TGTCGATGGTGGGGATCATGGCGCAAATCGGCGCCGTACTGGCGCAGGCCAGGGTATCCATTTTTGTTGTGTCTACATTTGAAACAGATTTTTTTCTGGTTAAAGAAAAAAAGCTGGACGACGCCGTCACTGCGCTGCGCAAGTACGGCTATACCGTACACGTCTGATGTTAAAAGCTGCGTCTGCCTGGCTGTCCGATCAAGTGCCTGCGGATGCCAGAATCAAAATTGCCATTCCGGCGCCGGTCAGCGGCCGGGTGGGTACACTGTCTGAACATGCCGATCCGCTTATCCAGGCTGGGCTCAGTGGCCAGGGTGCGCTTATCACCACATCCTCGCACCAAATCCTGGCGCCGTTGGCAGGTAAAATTATCGCCTGCGACCCGCTCTCCTACAGCTTTCTGCTGCACACCCGACAGGGTCTGCGCCTGACCATTGCTTACGGCTTCGATACCGCCCGACTGATGGGCGAAAAATGTGCGTTTACCGTGCGTGCAGGGGAGCAGGTAGACGCGGGTCAGGTGGTTTTACAGATTAACCCGGTCTGGCTGAAACACCAGCAAGTGCCAAACTGCTGTGCGGTCACAGTGCGTAATACCCGGCAACTACGGGCACTGGTGATCACCGCGGCCCGTCATGTCAGTCAGCAGCAGGATACCTTATTTTCAGTATACGCTTAAGGTAACGCAGGGGGGCATTCCCCCCGCCATTACCACCGTTAACTTGAGAAAGTGTAATCCAGACTGATGTCTGCGTTCAGTAGCTTGGATATGGGGCAGTTGTCTTTTGCTTCATTGGCAATGGCAGAAAACTCGCTTTCTTCAATGGCCGCCACCCTGGCCTTTAATGTCAGGGCCGATTCGGTCACGGTAAAGCCGTCACCATCTTTTTCAAGGGTAACCGCGGCGTCCACATGTAACTCACCCACATCGTAGCCTGCATCGGCCAGCGCGAACGATAACGCCATGGCATAACAGCTGGCGTGCGCACCGGCGATCAACTCTTCCGGATTGGTGCCGGACTTTCCCTCAAACCGGGTATTAAAGCCATAGGGTTGCTCAGCCATGGCACCACTGCCCAGACTTACGTGCCCCTTGCCGTCTTTTCCTAATGGTTGATACTTTGCTGAGGCGGTTTTTACAATAGCCATAATCACTCCGTAAATGTTAGTTGCTCATAATGTCAGGGGCCGCCGGACACTGACAGCGCAGCTCCCGGTGGAAGTATTTCTCTGGCGGTGGCCCGTCCTGCTGTGAGGGCCGAACCACCGCCGGTTAATAACTGAATATCTGATTAAGCAGAATGTGTGCCCGGACCGCATGCCGCTGTGCATTGCGCGGTAACCGCGCTGTGCACAGGGTGCCGCTCCCTGTCTGGCGCCAGCGCGTTTGAATGAGTACCGGCGCAGCTGTAACCCTTACAGTCTCTTTGAACCTTTTGCATCACTGGCCGCCAGCAGATAGACTTATTTTCATTTACGCAGAGTAAGTTCATCATTATGACCACCACGCTGTATGGCATTGCCAATTGTGACACTATTAAGAAAGCCAGAAAGTGGCTGGAATCCCGGGCTATCAGTTACCAGTTCCACGATTACCGAAAGGACGGTATTGATAAAGACTGGCTAGTGGACGCGGAGGCGCAGTTAGGCTGGGAGCAACTGGTCAATAAACGGGGTACCACCTACCGCCAGCTGCCCGACGAAGATAAGCAGACGCTGGACAGAGAACGCGCGCTGACCCTGATGCTGGCACAGCCGGCTATGATAAAACGCCCGTTGCTGATCACCGATGGCAACTATTATCTGGGCTTTAAAGCCGACCACTACGAGAGCATTTTTTCCTGATGCAAGACGTTATCGACATCACCAAATTTTTGATCAATCAGCGTTCCGTGACACCGGAAGATGCAGGCTGTCAGCCGTTTATGAAAACCTGGCTGGAAACGCTTGGCTTTGACAATGAAACGCTGGTGTTCGAAGACACCACGAATCTGTGGTCACGACGGGGCAGCGAGGGCCCGGTGTTTTGTTTTGCCGGCCACACCGATGTTGTGCCCAGCGGCCCTGAGGATGCATGGCAGACCCCCCCATTCGTGGCCACCGAAGTGGGCGACTTTCTGCATGGACGGGGCGCGGCGGATATGAAAGGTTCGCTGGCCGCCATGTTAAGTGCTACCAAGCGCTTCGTCACCGACTACCCGGACCACCGGGGCAGTATTGCTTTTCTGATCACCAGTGATGAAGAAGGCCCGTTTATCAATGGTACTACCCGGGTTGTCGACACGCTGGAAGCACGCAACGAAAAAATCACCTGGTGCTTAGTGGGCGAGCCTTCCAGCACAGAACAGGTAGGCGATATCGTCAAGAACGGCCGGCGTGGCTCACTGACCGGTGATTTGACGGT
>JBPEWW010000139.1:0-2502 GCA_052032275.1 Alteromonas sp.
CAGGAACAGGTGATCCAGCTGGCCATGGTTGCCGCCGGTTTCTCAGGCGGCGAAGCCGATCAGTTACGCCGGGCCATGGCCAGCTGGAAAAAGGACGGCCGCATCTACGAATTCCGCGATAAGCTGGTCAGTGGCATGCAACAAAAAGGCTATGACGAAGCTTATGCCAATCAGGTATTTGAACAGATCAAAGGGTTCGGCGGATACGGTTTCCCGGAATCACACTCTGCCTCCTTCGCCGTGCTGGCGTATGTCTCGTGCTGGTTAAAACATTATTTTCCGGCAGAGTTTTACACCGGATTACTAAACAGCTGGCCGATGGGGTTTTATACCCCCAGCCAGCTCATCCAGGATGCCAAACGACATAACATCGAAGTACTGCCGGTATGTGTGAATTACTCCGGCTATGATCACTGTCTGGAGCAACGTCAGCAACAGGTGGCTATCAGGCTCGGCCTGCGCCTGGTCAAAGGCTTATCTGAACAGGCAGCCCGGCAAGTGGTCAGCCGCCGTCCCGCTGACGGTTATCCCTCGGTGAATGCGTTACACCGGCTTGGCCTCTGCCGCGCCGATCTGGAAGCACTGGCCAGCGCGGATGCCCTGCGTGTGTTCGGGAATAACCGCTACACGGCCCGCTGGGAATTGATGGACACCCAGCGTACTTTGCCGCTGTTCGAAGAACAAAACGCTGCATCGTCTTTTAGCCTCGCCCCTTCCAGGGCTGATAACCTGGTGGAAGACTATGCATCCACCACGCTGTCACTTACCACCCACCCCATCAGCTTGCTGCGCGAGCACCGTGACTTATCCTCACTGACCCCTGCCAGTCAGTTACATCAAATTCCCAATAAAGGGGTGGTGCATGTTATTGGCTGTGTTACCGGCAGGCAGGCACCGGGCACCGCCTCCGGGGTTACGTTCTTCACGCTGGAGGACGACACGGGCAACATTAACACAGTAGTCTGGCAAGCCACCGCCAGAGCTCAGCAGGCTGCATACCTGAATGCATCTATTCTGCAGGTGGATGGCATCCTGGAACGCTCACCGGAAGGCGTCATCCACGTCATTGCAGGCAAACTGACTGACCGCTCAGCGTGGCTGGAGAGTCTGCGTGTCAGCTCAAGAGACTTTCATTAGCGGTTTATCAGGGCGGAAATTTACTCTTTACCATCTTTGCGGTAACTTGGCATAACCGCAGGGGGGGTAATTATGAAGTATGGTTTCATTACCGTGTTACTGTTCGCACTCAGCTTCACACTGGGTGCTAAAACGTACGTAGTAGGTGCGCAGGATATCCAGTATTACCCCCATTACGATTTCTCCAAGCCCGAAGACAAGGGCCTCGCCTGGGCCATACTTCAGGTATTTGCTAAACAATCCGGCCATACCCTGGTTTATCATCATATGCCGGTCAAACGCCTGCAGCTTGAATTACGCAAAGGGAATGTGGATTTCGTCTACCCGGATAACCCGAAATGGTATAACCAGAATGTACCGGCAACAGAAAAATTCTTTTCTGCCCCCCTAACCCGCGCGCTGGGTGGCACCATTGTCCGACCTGAACATGTTGGCCGGGGCATTGACAGTATTCGGCGATTAGCCATCCCGTTAGGCTTTACCCCCGTAAACTGGCAACACCGGGTGGATGCCAGGCAAACCCAGCTGGTGCATGTCACCGATACCCTCTCGGCCCTGTATCTGCTGGAGCGGGGTCGCGTTGATGCGGCCAATCTTGAATATTCAGTAACACAATATCTCACCTCGACGGCGGTGAACTACGGCCCCTTCACACTGGATCCTGGCTTACCACACGACAATGTGGGGTTTATGCTATCAACCATGCAGCACCCGGATATCATTTCTCAGCTTAATGTGTTTCTTGCTACCCATGAAAAGGTCATCAATGAACTGCAACAACAATACCTGCTGGAATCCCCTGAGGAGTTACTGAAAACCCTACAGCAACGTTTCTACGGGGGTAAATCGGGTTAGGTTGTGGTTTGTTGCGTAGTAGGTTAAGGCGTCTAACAGTTCCCATTTCCATTCACCACTGTTTACCACACCATAGTAAGTATCAATTTCAAACAGCTCCTCACCCTCAATTTCTTTAGGCAACAAAAAGTGAGACTTTGACAGGTAATACCGATAGGGCTGTAAATAGGTCAGCAGATGAGACGTCCGTTCTTTAAAGAATAATTTGCTGGCAGCCTCGCCGGTATTCAGGTTTACAAACTCAAACCCGGTATCAACCAGCGAATCCCTCACGCCCTGGTAGTCATAGCCACGAATGGCGGAAATGGTCCGGGCTTTGGCAATGGCAGGATTTGAAAACAGCACCAGTTTGAGTTTTACAAAGGGCACATCATGAAATGTGACCAGCCCCTGTAACGCCTGATGACTTTTAATGGTGACGGTCAGGTCAATGGCACCGCTTTTTATCAGTGAAGTTAACCTGGCTGCAGGGGCACAGATCACATCCACCACAAAGCCTTCCGACTCCAG
>JBPEWW010000014.1:0-4096 GCA_052032275.1 Alteromonas sp.
AGTCAGGCCACCGCCGACAGCACCTTCGAAGTTCAGGGTGCCGTATGAGCCGAATGCGGTTTTCGCGTAGCCTTCAAAATACTGGGTGGGCTTCACGGTATCGAACTTGACGATACCGGCCGTGGTGTTGCGGCCAAACAGCGTGCCCTGTGGTCCACGCAATACTTCTACCTGCTGAACGTCAAACAAAGGAAAGCTTTTCAGCACTACATTTTCCATTACCACTTCGTCCATGATAATAGACACCGGCTGAGAAGCAGCCAGATCAAAGTCTGTATTGCCCAACCCGCGGATATAGAACCGCGGAGCGACCCGTCCGTTTGAGGATTCGGCGTACAATCCTGGTACCCGTACAGCCAGTTCGAGAATATCGCCGCCGCCAGAAAACAGACTTTCAAATTTCTCGCCGCTTAGCGTAGCGATAGAAATAGGCACGTCCTGAATAGACTGGGTGCGTTTTTGCGCGGTGACGGTGATTTGCTCAAGCGACGCTTCTTTTTTCTTTTGCTGTTGCTGTTCGTCTTGAGCCAGGAGTTGAGTACTGAAAGCGGCACTTACTGCCAATGCCAGTGTCGCTAGTTTGTGTGTTCTCATTTGTCCACCAAAGTAGTAGTTTTGTCAGTTTGGAGTAGGATTGGTGCTTGACCAGCACGCGGCGTTGCATTTTACACGAATATTGAACAATTCGTATGTAATTTTTACATAATTAGCGTTTGGCGTACTGGCTGCGGTACTGCGAAGGGGCCAGACCGGTGTGGCGCCTGAACAGGCGTGAAAATGAGCTGACATCCTCATAGCCCACCGCCGCGACAATGGTCGAAAGCGACATAGTGGAGACTTCCAGGTACTTTCGTGCCTGTTCAAGCCGCAATGCCTGCAGATAGTGGAGCGGTGTAATGCCGCACGCCTGCTTAAACCGGCGTATCAGGGTACGCGGGGTCATATTGTGGTGATCAGCCAGACCGTTCAGTGTCAGTGCTTCACTGAAGTGTTGTTCCATATACTGCTGGATGTGCAAAATGTCACTGTCCTGGTGAAATTTGTGTTGTCTGCTGCCCGCATAAATCGTCTGCCGCGGCCTGCCCATATCCAGCACATGGGATTTGGCGGTGTCGCTGGCTACCTGGTGACCACAATACCGCTCGATAAGCAGTAAGGTGAGATCGAACCAGGCCATGCCGCCGCCGGCGCAATACACATTTTCCTGGTGGGTCACCATCTTTTCCGGCTGCAGATTAACGTCAGGAAACCTTGCTCTGAACTGGCGCGCGTATCCCCAGTGGGTGGTGGCCACTTTGTGATTAAGGATCCCCGTCTGTGCCAGTAAAAATGTGCCCGTGCAGTTAGCGGCGATATCAGCACCACCCTGCAACAGGCGCTGAATATGTGCGTGCAGCGGGCGGGTGGCCGCTAACGTGGCCTCTAAATCGCCGCCTATGGTAGGCACCACCAGCAAGTCGGTCTGCCCGATATCCTGCAACGCGGCGTGGGGCTGCAGCCTGAGCTGGTTAACCGCGGTGACCGGGCGACCGTGCAGCGAGGCTAACTGTACGTCAAAGAAGGGCGTGACAGGCTGCGCATGGATCCGCTGCCAGCTAACTCCGGCCAGGGCGAACAGGTCCATGGCACCGGTGATGGTGGACGATAACACACCATCAAAACCAATAATTGTCACGGAAAAAGGGGAGGGAGGGGATGTCATCAGCAAATCTAATACACCTGCCAGCAGTGGCACTGATAGTTGGCGTTTTTCACCATGATTGTGTCAATTACGACAATCATGCCATGCGTCACTCTGTGACACAATGTATTAACAATTTGTCACCGCGAGAATGGTTATGGCTGAAACACTTATTCCTCGTCGCGAGCTTGAATTTCAGCTCTATGAAGTGCTGGATATCGAAGCTCTGTGCGCGCACCCACGCTTTCAGGAGCACTCAAAAGACATCTTTGATGCCACACTGAATACCGCCGAAAAAATTGCTGAAGACCTGTTTTTGCCACACAACAGTAAGGCTGACAGTCAGGAGCCGGTGTTTGATGGTCAGCGGGTAAGCATGCTTGCGGATGTGAAGACTGCATTCGATCATTATCGGCAGGCTGGCTTTATTGCCGGCCGGTTCGATTTTGAAGAAGGCGGCATGCAGCTTCCGGAAACTGTAATGAGTGCCTGCGCGGGGTATTTTATGGCCGCCAACCCGGCTACGACGGCTTACCCGTTTCTGACCGCCGCGGCCGCCAATGTCATAAAGCACTTTGCCAGCGATACGCTGAAACGTCAGTACCTGCCCGCCATGCTGGCCGGTGAATTTACCGGCACGATGGCACTCACCGAACCGCACGCTGGCTCGTCATTAACTGATATACGCACCCGTGCCACTAAGGCAGATGACGGTAGCTATCGCATCAAAGGCAGCAAGCTCTACATCAGTGCTGGCGATCACGAACTGGCTGACAATATCGTGCATCTGGTACTGGCAAAAATTCCCGGCGGGCCGCCGGGTGTAAAAGGGATCTCGCTGTTTGTGGTGCCTAAATTCCGGCTCGATGATCAGGGCCAGCCTGCCCACCACAATGATGTCAGTCTGGCCGGGCTCATCCATAAGATGGGCTACCGGGGCACAACTTCCACCGCGCTTTCCTTTGGTGACAACGATGCGTGTCATGGCTATCTGGTGGGCGAGCCCCATCAGGGCCTGCGTTACATGTTTATGATGATGAATGAAGCGCGCATCGGGGTAGGACTCGGCGCAGCCATGATTGGCTACCGGGGTTACCGGTTCTCACTGGACTATGCCAAAGAGCGGACCCAGGGGCGAGCCGGGGCGCAGTTAACACACGAGGATCCGCCAAGCCCGATTATCTGCCATGGTGATGTAAAACGCATGTTGCTTGCGCAAAAAGCCTACACGGAAGGCGGTATGGCACTGTGTCTGTATGGCAGCCGGTTAATGGACGCGGTGCAAACTGCGCCGGATGAGGAAGAAAAAGTCCGGCTGAGTCAGCTGCTGGACCTGCTCACACCTGTTTTCAAAGCCTGGCCATCAGAATTTGGCCCGAAAGCCAATGATTTAGCGATCCAGGTGCTGGGTGGTGCGGGGTATACCCGTGAATACCCGGTGGAGCAATGCTGGCGTGACAATCGCCTTAACCCGATCCACGAGGGAACCAATGGCATTCAGGCGCTGGACTTGCTGGCCAGAAAGTTATGGCAGGCAGACGGACAGGGACTGCAAACCCTGCAACAGTATATTCAACGCGACCTTCAGCGCGTGCGTGGTGAGCGCTGTCAGGCTATGGCAGCTGCACTCATGCCGTACCTGGATGCGCTGGACACGGCCATACGTGACAGTGCCGCCGGGTTAAGGTCAGATAAAGCCGGCGTACTGCTGACCAATGCGCAATGTTTTATGAACCTGTTTGCCAGTACGGTGGTCAGCTGGATATGGTTGCGCCAGGCGCTGGTCGCAGAGGCCGCGCTGCAGGGGGCAACCCTGAGTGAGGACGAGCAGGCGTTTTATCAGGGCAAACTGGCCGCCGCTGACTATTATATTTTCTGGGAGCTCCCCCTGACAGATCGTGACATCCGCATTATGAAAACGCAGGACGCTACCTGTAACGATATGCAAACCAACTACTTCTAAAAGGACACCACTATGCAATATAAACAATGGCAATTGGCTTCGCGACCGGTAGGTGAGCCCACGCAGGATAACTGGAAACTGGCCACGGTATCGCTCCCGGCCGTAAACGACGGAGAGCTGGCCGTAAAAGTTCACTACATTTCATTGGATCCGGCCATGCGAGGCTGGATGAATGAAGGAAAGTCTTATATTGAGCCGGTACAAATTGGCGAGGTGATGCGCGCCGGGACAGTGGCGGAAGTGATTGAATCGCGCGCTGAAGGCTTCGACGTCGGCGATATGGTGTACGGGAACTTCGGGGTGCAGGAATACGCGGTGGTCCCGGCTAAGGGGATCCATAAGGTGGATCCGTCGCTGGCTCCGTTGCCGCGCTACCTTGGGGTGCTGGGTATGCCGGGGATGACGGCGTATTTTGGGTTACTGAATACCGGGCAGCCTAAAGCCGGGGAAAC
>JBPEWW010000140.1:0-3389 GCA_052032275.1 Alteromonas sp.
TCGCGCCACTGCTTACGGTTGCGCAGCGCCAGCAAGCCATTGACAGCGTCGCCAGGTTTCTGGAACAGCAACATGACTACCGCGGATTCGAACCCACGACGGGGTGGCGTCATGGGATCGCTCATGCAGCTGACGTACTGTTGCAACTGGCACTTAATCCGGCGCTTACGGCCAATCAGTTAAAACAAACAGGTGAGCTTTTACTTGCCCATATATCACCCTCCCGTGCCCCCGCTTTTCAGCATGGCGAGCCCTATCGGCTGGCCCGCGCTATGGTCTACGTCCTGTTACGGGATGAAGTGCCGGTGCAGCACTGGCAGCAACAGTTGCAAACGCATGCGAACCCCACCCCACGCTTTGCCAGCTGGGCGATGACTTACACCAGTGAGCAGGGGCTGGTGTATCAGCACAATGTCCGCAGTTTTTATACTAACCTGCTGGCTTCAGTGGTATTTCAAAACGACCCGCGTCTTGAAGTACTGGCCCCGCCGCTGGCGGGCATGACCCGGAGTATCGGCCGGTAAGTGGTGGCAGCGGTGCGGCAAACGAAAAAGGCAGGCCTGACGGCCTGCCTTTTAACGAACAGCAACTTTGTATCACAGAGCAGACCATGCCGGCCTCACAGACGCTTATTCGTCGTGAGGTTTGGAATTTTCCACCCGGCTTTTTAGCTTCTGGCCTGGCCTGAAAGTGACCACACGACGCGCTTTAATCGGGATGTCTTCACCGGTTTTCGGGTTTCTGCCCGGACGTTCGTTTTTATCACGCAGGTCAAAGTTACCAAAGCCTGACAGTTTCACTTGTTCACCGGATTCCAAAGCTTCTTTGATTTCCTCAAAGAACAACTCCACGAGCTCCTTAGCGTCACGCTTGTTAATGCCCAGTTTTTCGAATAAGTGTTCAGCCATCTCGGCTTTGGTTAGTGCCATAAATTACTCTCTCAACGCTGCCCCAAACTTGGTTTCCAGACTTTTTACCACGGTGTCGACGGCTTGTTGAATTTCCGTTTCTTCCAGGGTTTTTTCCGGATCCTGAAGGATAAGTGACAGAGCCAGGCTCTTATACCCGGGCTCAATTCCCTTTCCTTTATACACATCGAACAAGTTTAGGCCAACTAATTGATTTACGCCAACTTTTTCTACAAAAGAAAGAAGCGCCCCTACACTCACCTCGTCTTTCACCGTAACCGCAATATCTCTGCGGTTTGCAGGGTACTTTGACACCGGTAGTGCATCGGGAAGCTTACGCCCGGTAATCGCACTCAGATCAAGCTCAAACAGGAAAGGACGCCCTGAGACACCCAGCATCTTGGTAAACTGCGGATGCACCGCCCCCAGCAAACCTACTTCCTCACCATCAATCATGACTTTTGCGGTCATACCCGGGTGAAGTGCATGATGTTGCGCCTTTTCAAACGTCACGGACTGCTTTCCGGTCAGTGACAGCAGAGCTTCCACTTCCCCTTTAACGTCGAAAAAGTCTACTGACACATCACTACCATCCCAGTGCTCCTGAATGCGACGCCCGGCGAGAATACCACCAATTACGTTTTGCTGGGCGACGCCGCTTGGTGCGGACGGATCGGCAATAAACCGCAGGCCGCTTTCAAACAACCGGATATGGGCTTGCTGACGCTTCTGGTTATGCGCAGCCGCACCCAGCAGACCCGGCCACAGGGATACGCGCATGGCAGACATGTCAGACGCAATCGGATGAGGCAGCACCAGCGATTTATGTTCCGGGAACAAGGCATCCTGAACTTTGGGATCTACGAAGGAATAGGTAATGGCTTCATTAAAGCCGCGATCAACCAGTAACGCTTTTAAAGTGCTTAGCGGTATGGTTCCCTCACTGGCAGGCAGCATATTCAACGCCGCCACCGGGGCCTGGTTGGGGATATTGTTGTAGCCGTATACCCGCGCGACTTCTTCAATCAGATCCTCTTCAATGGCCAGATCAAACCGGTAACTGGGTGCGTTGGCCGTCCAGCCTTCCTCGGATTCGGTCACATCCATGCCCAGGCGGCGCAGGATTTCAGTGACTTTGTCATCGTCTACGGCGATGCCCAGGACTTTGTGGAGTCTGGCGCGGCGCAGCGTCACACTGACAGACTTCGGCAGCGAGGCCTCATCGACGGCTTCAACCACCGGACCAGGTTCGCCTCCGCAAATGTCAATAATCAGGGCGGTGGCGCGCTCCATTGCCTTGCGCTGGAGCTGCGGATCCACTCCCCGCTCATAGCGATGAGACGCATCGGTATGTAAGCCATACTGACGCGCCCGTCCCATAATGGCATCCGGGCTGAAAAACGCACTTTCCAGTAAAATGTCATTGGTGTCCAATGTCACACCAGAGTGCAGGCCACCAAATACCCCGGCCATGGCTAAGGCTTTGTTATCGTCGGCAATCACCAGGGTGTTGTCATTCAGCTCCACGATATTTTCATCAAGCAGGGTCAGGGCTTCACCCTGTTCGGCCATACGTACCGTGATACCACCGTCAATGCTCTGCAGGTCAAACGCATGCATGGGTTGTCCCCACTCCAGTAACACAAAGTTGGTCACATCCACAATGGGGTCAATGCTACGAATGCCACTGCGACGGAGCTTTTCCTGCAACCATAGGGGTGATTCAGCCTTTACATTCACATTACTGACCACCCGTCCCAGGTAGCGCGGGCAGGCCTGAGGAGCAGACAAGGTTACGTTGCGCTTAGCATCAGATTGTGGCGCAACATCGTTTATCTGAGGTTCGCACACATCCAGGTTGTTCAGCACACCCACTTCACGGGCAATACCGCGAATTCCCAGGCAGTCCGCCCGGTTGGGGGTCAGGTCGATATCGATACTGCTGTCATCCAGCTTCAGATATTCACGGATGTCCGTGCCCACGGGGGCGTCAGCGGGCAGTTCAATAATGCCGTCATGATCATCGCTGATCCCCAGCTCAGAGAAACTACACAGCATACCCATCGAGGGCTCACCGCGCAGTTTGGCCTTTTTGATTTTAAAATTGCCTGGCAACACCGCACCGACAACCGCGACGGCCACTTTAATGCCCTGACGGCAGTTCGGTGCGCCGCACACAATATCCAGCAGCTCATCGCCACCTACACTCACCTTCGTCACCCGGAGTTTGTCAGCATTGGGGTGCTGGCCGCATTCCACCACTTCACCCACCAGCACACCCTGGAAATCGCCAGCCACCGGTGCCGCTTCGTCAACTTCCAGGCCGGCCATGCTCAGCTGTTCAGACAGTTCGTTGGTAGACAGCGATGGGTTAACCCATTCTCTTAACCATTGTTCACTTATTTTCATACTAATTCCTGGCCTTACTTGAACTGTTTGAGGAAGCGCAAATCGTTTTCAAAGAATGCCCGCAGGTCGGTC
>JBPEWW010000141.1:0-3336 GCA_052032275.1 Alteromonas sp.
CCGCAATGACGGGTTTTGTGGGCCAAGCCGCAATGACGGTTTTTGTGGTCCAAGCCGTAATGACGGGTTTGCTTGTGTCAGGCCGAAGCATAATAAAAACCACAGTCATCCCGGCGCAGGCCGGGACCTCCCACCGTTAAGTGCGGTGTGACGATAATTGCGACTAAAGTTGTTTTGGAGCATTCCAGCTTTGAACTGGAACTACAAAATACCCGACCAGTTTACTCAGGTAAATACTTGACCGTTTTACTCGGGTATGGAACAATTTTAGTATCTGAACGAGATGGAGCGATACGATGAAACTGACGTCAAAAGGGCGGTATGCGGTTACCGCAATGCTGGATGTGGCCCTACACTCTACCCGGGGACCGGTGCCACTGGCGGATATTTCTGAGCGCCAGGAAATCTCGTTATCTTATCTGGAACAACTGTTTTCCCGCCTGCGTAAAGAAAAGCTGGTCGACAGCGTGCGCGGCCCCGGCGGCGGCTACCTGCTTGGCCGGGAAGCGGCAGACATCGCGGTTGGCGAAGTGATCCGGGCGGTAGATGAAACCGTCGACGCGACCCGCTGCGCCGGTCAGGCGGATTGTCAGGGGGGCGAGCGCTGCCTGACGCACAGTTTATGGCAGGACCTGAGTGATCGTATCAGTCAGTTTCTTAATTCTATTACATTAGGTGAGCTGATGGCGCAGCGGGACGTAAAAGAAGTTGCCGGACGTCAGGACAAAAATAAATCACTGGCGCACCTCACCAAAGACATCGAAGTTAGTATTCAACTGTAATGAACCAACAACCTGTTTATTTAGATTACGCAGCGACCACCCCGGTAGACCCGGCAGTGGCGGAAAAAATGATGGGCTGTCTGACCCTGGACGGCAATTTTGGCAACCCTGCCTCGCGCAGCTATCGCTACGGATGGATGGCGGAAGAAGCGGTAGATATCGCCCGCAATCAGGTGGCCGATTTAATTCACTGCGATCCCCGAGAAGTGGTATTTACCTCCGGTGCCACAGAGTCAGACAATCTGGCAATTAAAGGGGCGGCCCATGCTTATGCCGACAAAGGCCGCCACATTATCTCAGTAAATACCGAACACAAAGCCGTAATTGATACCTGTGAAGCGCTGCGGCAAGAGGGCTTCGATGTGACCCTGCTGGAAGTAGACAACCAGGGGCTGATTAGCGCCGAACAACTGGCCGCAGCCCTGCGCCCGGACACCAGCGTAGTGAGCATCATGCAGGTTAACAACGAGCTGGGCGTAGTGCAGGATATCGCGGCACTGGGGGCCGTGTGCCGGGACGCCGGCGTAATCTTTCATGTGGACGCTGCGCAAAGTGCCGGCAAGCTGCCCATTGACTTAGCCAGCCTGCCGGTAGACCTGATGTCGTTTTCAGCGCACAAGCTGTATGGCCCGAAAGGGATTGGTGCACTGTATGTCAGGCGCCGGCCGAAGGTGCGTCTGCAGGCGCAGATCCACGGCGGCGGACATGAGCGGGGCATGCGTTCTGGCACCCTGCCTACTCATCAGATAGTGGGCATGGGCGAAGCCTGTGCACTTGCCGCCGCGCAGCTCGATACGGAAATGACTCGCCTGACCGCCTTGCGTGAGCGACTGTGGCAAGGGCTGCAAACATTGAATGATGTACACCTTAATGGCCATCCTCAACAGCGGGTGGCCGGCATTCTGAATGTCAGCTTTGGCGGCGTGGATGGCGAGAGCCTGATCATGGGCCTGAACGATATCGCGGTCTCGTCCGGCTCGGCCTGTACCTCGGCCAGTATGGAGCCGTCGTATGTATTACGGGCGATTGGCCGCAGTGCTGAGCTGGCGCACGCCGGTATACGGTTTAGCGTCGGCCGGTTTACCAGTGAACAAGACGTGGACTATGCGCTGGACAAGGTCACCACTGTGGTCTCCCGGTTACGCAGCGCCTGACGGCGTTGTGCGTTGAATAACCGGGGCTAATGGTGCATGATCCGCCGCGCAAATGGGTCAGTGGTTAATTGGCCTGACCAATAACCAGAATTTTACCGCTACGCGTTGGCAGCGTTGCGGGTAATACTTGAGTGAAATAGTCAGGTATTATACACTATACGCAAATTAAACGCTGTGCCTGCACGAAGTCCCAGGCAGACTTCAATAGCAAATGTATCTGGCAAGACCGACAAGGCCAGAACCCGGGCACAGTGAATACAGGCAAAAGTGAGATCACAAACATGAGTGAACAGATCGAACAGGCAGTGGAGCTCGAAGAGGCGCTGGAGCGCAAGTATGAGGCCGGATTTCATTCTGAAATTGAGGCAGATACGTTTGAAAGTGGCCTGGATGAATCAGTAATTCGTCGTCTGTCAGAAGTCAAAGGTGAGCCTGAATGGATGCTGGAATGGCGGCTAAAGGCTTATCGGGCCTGGCTGGAGATGGAAGAGCCTGACTGGGCGCACGTGGATTATCCTAAAATCGATTATCAGGCTATCTCGTACTATTCCGCGCCTAAGAGTATGAAGGACAAACCTAAGTCACTGGATGAGGTGGATCCGGAGCTGCTGCGCACGTACGAAAAGCTGGGCATTCCCCTGCATGAGCAGGAAATGCTGGCGGGTGTCGCAGTGGATGCGGTATTCGATTCCGTATCAGTGGTCACGACATACCGGGAAAAGCTCGAAGAAGCCGGGGTGATTTTCTGTCCCATCTCCGAAGCGGTACACAAGTATCCCGAGTTAGTGAAAAAGTATCTCGGCTCGGTCGTGCCGCGCACAGACAACTACTTCGCCGCGCTTAACTGTGCGGTATTTACCGATGGCTCCTTTGTGTACATTCCTAAGGGCGTACGTTGTCCGATGGAGTTGTCGACCTATTTCCGCATAAACGAACAGAACACCGGTCAGTTTGAGCGCACCCTGATTGTTGCCGATGAAGGTAGCCATGTCAGCTACCTGGAAGGGTGTACGGCGCCTCAGCGTGATGAAAATCAGCTGCACGCGGCGGTCGTTGAACTGGTGGCGCTGGATGATGCGAAAATCAAATACTCGACTGTGCAGAACTGGTATCCCGGCGATGAAAACGGCAAAGGCGGTATCTATAACTTCGTCACGAAGCGCGGTATCTGCCATACCAACGCGAAGATTTCCTGGACTCAGGTAGAAACCGGCTCGGCGGTTACCTGGAAGTATCCCAGCTGTGTGCTGAAAGGGGATAACAGCGTGGGTGAGTTTTACTCGGTAGCGCTTACCCGGGGCCGTCAGCAGGCTGACACCGGTACCAAGATGATCCACCTGGGCAAAAACACCCGCTCTACCATTATCTCTAAAGGGATCTCAGCCGGTAACAGCAACAAT
>JBPEWW010000142.1:0-2704 GCA_052032275.1 Alteromonas sp.
GATAAACTGCGCAAGTACTATTCCTGGAATGAACGGGCCTGGCCTGCGCAGGCGTACCGGATGACCTTTGTGAGTAACCACGATAAAAACGCCTGGGACGGCACGCAACGCGAACAATTCGGCGATGCGCTGGAAGCGGCTATCGTGTTGTCGGTCCTTGGCGAGGGCATGCCGCTAATTCATAACGGCCAGGAGGCGGGTGAAAACAAACGCCTGGCGTTCTTCGAGCGCGATCCAATAGACTGGCAGCCGCACCCGATAGGCACCTTATACAAGCGCTTAATTGCCCTGAAAAAGCAGTTGCCAGCGCTTTGGAATGGCTCATTTGGGGCGACCATGATCCAGGTACCTAACTCCTGTCAGCCGGAAGTGTTCAGTTTTGTTCGCCAGCAGGCCGGTGACACCGTGTTTGTGGTGCTGAACCTCTGTGACAGTGCGCGTACGGTGCAGTTTTCAGAGTCGCTCTACCAGGGCACGTTCGATGAATTGTTCTCAGATGGGCCGGTAAACCTAACCGAAGCCAGTCAATTACAGCTTAACCCGTGGGGCTATCGTGTATTTGTTAGCCGCTCAGACTGATCCTTTTTCGGGTTTTGCAGAATTTGCCGGATCTGACGGACGATATTTGGCATAATGCCGGTTTTTCTCGGCAGTGAAGGTAACTATGGCGTCGGTCTCGAGCCTGTTTTCTGAAAACGGTGAACTAGCGAAAACCATTTCCGGCTTCGTGCCTCGTCAGGCACAGACCGATATGGCGAATGCCGTCAAGTCCGCGATTGATGATCAGCAGAGTCTGGTGGTGGAGGCGGGGACCGGTACGGGTAAGACTTTTGCCTATCTAGGCCCGGTGCTGCTGTCAGAAGGCAAGGCCATCATTTCCACCGGTACCAAAAACTTACAGGAACAGCTGTATCATCGTGATCTGCCGCTGGTGAAAAAAGCGCTGGCGTCCCGCCGTAAAACCGCCTTACTAAAAGGGCGCGCGAACTACCTGTGCCTGCACCGGGTGGCCCAGCACGGGGGCAACTCTACGCTGGTGGAGAAAGATGTACTGGATCAGCTCTCCACCGTGCGCCAGTGGGCAACGACTACCAAAACCGGTGATATGGGCGAGCTCAAGCAGTTACCCGAAGACGCCAAGGTATTGCCACTGGTTACCTCAACGGTCGACAATTGCCTGGGCCGGGACTGCCCGGACTACGAAGAATGTTACCTGGTTAAAGCGCGCCGTAAAGCGCTGGATGCCGACGTTATCGTGGTTAATCACCATCTCTTTTTTGCCGATATGGCGTTAAAAGACACCGGGTTTGGCGAGCTTATCCCCGAGGCCGATGCCATTATTTTCGACGAGGCCCACCAGATCCCGGACATTGCATCCGATTATTTCGGCGAGTCATTGTCCACCCGGCAAATTCACGATCTTGCAAAAGATATCACGCTCATCTACCGCACCGTGCTCAAAGACGTGGAACAACTGGACAAAACCGCCGACAAATGTCGCATGCTGGCTTCTGATCTTCGGCTGTTGTTCCCGGATACGCCACAGCGCGGTAACTGGGCCGAGGCGCTGGACCGGGATGAAGTGCGTGCAGAAGTGGGCAAGCTGGCTGAAGCACTCGGCGTGTTACATGAAGTCTGCAAGCTGCATATCGGCCGTGACAAGGATCTCGACAACCTTTACGAGCGCATCGTACAGGCCAGAGAGAAGCTGGCCGCACTCAGTGATAACCAGCAGGACGGCGTGAGCTTATGGTACGAGACCACGCCACGTCACCTGATCATGCATCTTACACCATTGTCTATCGCGGCTAAGTTCAGGCGGTTTGTCTCTTCGCCGCCCCGGGGCTGGATTTTTACTTCAGCAACGCTGATGGTCAATGGCGGGTTCGAACATTTCCAGCGACGCATGGGGCTGGAAGACGCCCGAACCCTGGGACTGGACAGCCCGTTTAACTATCAGGAGCAGGCCATGCTATGCGTGCCCAGACACCTTCCTGAACCGAACAGCTTCGCCATGCGCGAGACCTTACTGGCGACCGCTAAACGGCTGATAAAAGCCAGTAATGGACGGTGCTTCCTGTTATTTACCAGCCATGCCATGCTCAGGGAAATTGCCGGGCGTCTGGAAGACGAAGTAGACAACCCGTTACTGGTGCAGGGGACAACCACTAAACAGGCACTGCTGGATGCGTATCTGGAAAACAAAAACGCGGTGTTGCTGGGCACCGGTGCTTTTTGGGAAGGCGTGGATGTGCGGGGCAACGATTTGGTCTGTGTCATGATTGACAAACTGCCGTTTGCCTCACCGGATGATCCGCTGCTGCAAGCCCGCATTGAGGATGTGAAAAAGCGTGGTGGCAATCCGTTTGCTGCTATTCAAATTCCTCAGGCGGTCATTACCCTGAAGCAGGGAGCGGGCAGGCTGATTCGTGACCCCATGGACAAAGGTGTGCTGGTAATTTGTGATAACCGCCTGGTAACCCGGCATTATGCGAAAACGTTTTTGGCCAGTTTGCCGGATATGCACCGCACCCGAAGTTTAGATGAAGTCGACAGTTTTCTTACAGACATTAATAACGAGCAATAACCCATGAGCCGAATTCTTGCTATAGATACCGCCACTGAAGCCTGCTCTGTTGCCCTTACGGACGGCAGCAGGGTATACAGTCAGTTTGAAGTCTGTCCGCAGCAGCATAGTCAGAAG
>JBPEWW010000143.1:0-4411 GCA_052032275.1 Alteromonas sp.
CCCATGCATGCTCGACGTGGATGTGAATACACACGCAGGCTTATTAATCAGCGCACCACTTAACCATTGCTGACTGGTACCGTCCAGAAAATGCTTGAGCGGCGCCGCCATGTTACCAAACCGGGTGGGGCTGCCCAGCGCCAGGCCACTGCACCGGGTAAGCTCGTCAACCGTCACATAAGGAGGGCCACTTTCTGGTGGCGGCGGGGGAGCGTCCCCGGTGTAGCTGGTTAACGCGGGTACCGTGCGCACCCACGCCGTGGCACCGGCAAGCTCAATACCCTGCGCAATGGCTTCCGCCAATTGTCGGGTGGAGCCGTTACGGCTGTAATATAAAACCAGAACAGGGGCCACTACACTATGTCCAGAACAGCTTCAGGGGGCCGGCCAATGCGGGCGCTATCCCCGTTAATGACAATCGGACGTTCAATGAGCTTCGGGTGGGCGGCCATGGCGGCGAACAGCGCATCATCACTGCTGTCTGCTTTACTTAGCCCGGCGTCTTTGAATTCAGCCTCTTTGGTACGCACCATTTCAATGACGTGCTGTTGCGGTAACTTCGCGAATATCGCGCGCAATGATTCTTCATCCAGAGGCGTTTTCAGGTATTCAAGTATGTTGGGCATAATTCCGTGCTCTTGTAACAGCGCCAGGGTCTGACGGCTTTTTGAACAGCGAGGATTATGTATTAGAGTAATGCTGGACATATTCTGTTCCATTTGCTGATATAACCCGCAGGGCGGGCAGAAACCATAACTATGCACGGACTATTGCGTGTTTATGCAAGTTGATCAAGGGGTAACAATGAGATTTACAGGTTCACGTGTTCACCAGCGCGGACAGATTCGCCCGGCGATTATTATGAGTTTACTTGCCATTTCCCTGGTTGCGGGTGTCGCCAGTTGGCAGGCATTAGAGCACGACTTCAGCACTCTGGACGGGGATCATCACCGCTGGTCCGATTATGAAGGACAATGGGTAGTGGTGAACTACTTTGCGGAATGGTGCGCCCCCTGTCTGCGCGAAATACCTGAACTGGTGGCGTTCAACCGTTCCGCGCCTGACAATACTGCGCTGTTTGCGGTCAGCTATGATCCGCTGCCCACGGCCAGGCTGCAGGCATTAAAGGAGCAGTACCAGATTGATATTCCGTTGGTGGTGCCCGATGCCGAACTGGTATTGCCTATGCAGAAACCGCCGTATTTACCCGCCACCTTTATTGTCGGGCCAGATGGCCAGGTACACAAAACCCTCATGGGTGAGGTGAGCGAAACGCTGCTGCATAACACCTTAGAGACGCTGCAATCACAACCGCTTTAGGCG
Source organism: Alteromonas sp. (assembly GCA_052032275.1). GTDB lineage: Bacteria > Pseudomonadota > Gammaproteobacteria > Enterobacterales > Alteromonadaceae > Alteromonas. The sequence continues at coordinate 1,324 of JBPEWW010000143.1, forward strand.
ATCCTCCTGATCGCGCAACTGCTTGATGCGAGCCCGGATACGCTGTTTTACCAGGTGATCATCGCCGGCAAAATTATACGCGTACTGAAGCTCATCCACGGCTCTGGAGTAGGCGCCGTACAATGCAAACACCTCGGCTTTAGCCTGATGCATATCGCCAAACTGCTTCCCTTCACGATAGGCTTCGGCCAGTAGCTGATAGGCCAGCTCGTATTCAGGGTTAACCAGCAGGTAGTCCTTAAGTACCTGCGTGGCAGTACTGTGTTGCCCAGCCTGAATTAATGCATTGGCGTAATTCAGTGCCAGCACCGTATTGCGAGGGGTCAGCGACATATGCGGCTCGAGCCGGGAAGTGGCCTCATCATACTGTTCTTCGGCCAGTGAAATGTCGGTGGCAGCATCGAGGTAGAATAAGTTAGCCGGATCCTCTTTAAGTAATGTGTCAACGATAATGTCTCTGGCTTCGGCATAGTTTTCGTTGCGCATGTGAGCCAGTCCCAGACCATACATCGCGGCTTCGGCATGCGGGTAGTCACCACTGTCCACGGCGGCCTGAAAATGCTCTAAGGCATAGTCTGCATCAAACGAATAACGGGACACAATGCGGGCTTTTGCCAGGTGAAAACTTTTGACCGGGCGAATGCGGGTATTCGGATAATCTGCTGCCCGCGACCGCGCATCAGCCACCCGGGTTTCTGTGAGTGGGTGCGTCAGCAGCCGGGCTGGGGGACGGGAAACCATGCGGTATTCTTCGGCCATGGTTGAAAAGAAACTGGCCGCTGCGTTGGGGTCGAAACCGGCCCGCGCCAGCATCGCGATGCCTATCCGGTCGGCCTCCTGCTCATTGGAGCGGGTATAGTCGATTTGCAATTGCGCAGAGGCCGCAGAGCCTGCCTGCATTGCGGCAATTCCGGCCTGCGGGTTCGCCATGGCCAGTAATACACCGCCCAGCATGGAAGCAATCGCAATCGGCGTCGCCCGTTGTTGAGCCTGCATGCGGCGGGCGATGTGCCGTTGCGTAACATGCGAGATCTCGTGCGCCAGCACCGAGGCCAGCTCGCTTTCGTTGTCCGCCCGGCGGATCAGGCCGGCATGCACGCCGATATGGCCGCCAAAAAATGCGAATGCGTTGATGGCATCGTTATTAACCCAGAAGAAGGTAAACGGAAACTTGGCATTGTCCGCATGGGCGACCAGACGATTGCCCAGGTCCTGTAAATATTCATCCAGAACAGGGTCTGAGATAAGTGGCGCCTGGCCTCGCATCTGACGCATGACAGCGTCACCCACCATCATTTCTTTGTCCAGTGAAATTGCATCGGAGGCCACTACACCGATTTCGGGAAGCGTATTTTTATTAGAAAAACTGGAGTCCTGGGCCACGGCTGCCAGGCTGAATGCCAATCCAAACAGGCAGGCGGTGAGTCCTTTACGCGCGATTACTTTCATTACACCTTCGTCTTGTACGTACAGCAAAGCTTTGCGACTTAGAGCCGCGAATGGCCGCAACAGTTTCAAACTTTATCGTATAAATTCGTCGTTGTGCCGCAGCAGATGGTTTAATAGTAAAGCGGCTACGGTTGATTGTCATCCACAACCCGTTTATACGTAACTACGGGGATTGTTGCTCACTCAGGGCAATATACCCTATGATGCTCGTCCTTAATTTGGTTTACAGTCAGGAAACTTACCATGCTGAATGTTGTTGGTCGCTGGTACCGACGCAAATTCTCCGATCCAGACGCGGCCATGCTGCTCATTCTTATTGTCCTCACAACCGCTGTTCTCCTGCTGTGGGGAGAGTTGATTATGCCGGTACTGGTGGCAGCCGTGATTGCGTATCTGCTGGACTGGCCGGTATGTCGGCTGGTAAACGTGGGCATGCGGCGAAGTATCGCCAGTAGCATTGTGTTGCTGGCATTTCTCGCGGTCACGGTGGCGATGTTTATTGGCCTGCTACCGATTATCACGAAGCAAAGTGTGAACCTTATACAGGAAACGCCGGTGATCTGGCAGCAGGCACAGGACTGGATCCTGACGTTGCCTGACAAGTACCCCAAATATGTGCAGGTGTACCAGATCCATCAGATGATGGAAGGGTTGAATGATAAACTGGTTGAAGTAGGCGAGAGCCTGATTTCAGCCTCGTTCAGTAATATTGCGAATGTGGCTGCATTACTGGTTTATCTTATCCTGGTGCCGCTGATGGTCTTTTTTATGCTGAAAGACAAACTGTTTTTCCTGGCTAATATCTCCAAAGTGCTGCCGCAGGAGCGCCGGCTGATTTCCCAGGTCGGCCATGAAATGAATCTGCAAATTGCTAACTATATCCGCGGAAAGGTCATCGAAATCCTTATTGTAGGGGCAGTATCCTGTGCCACCTTTGTGTTTATGGACCTTCGCTACGCCATTTTGCTTGGCGTACTGGTAGGCCTGTCCGTACTCATCCCCTATATCGGCGCGGCCGTGGTTACCATTCCGGTGGCCATTGTGGCGATGTTTCAGTGGGGGATTTCGCCGGAGTTCTGGTACCTTATGATTGCCTACGGAATTATTCAGGCGCTCGACGGTAATTTGTTAGTACCGGTGCTGTTCTCTGAAGCAGTCAGCCTGCATCCGCTGTATATCATTGTGGCGGTACTGGTATTTGGCGGTTTATGGGGCTTCTGGGGCGTGTTTTTTGCGATTCCGCTGGCCACCCTGGTAAAAGCCGTGATCACAGCCTGGTCTGGTAACCCGGCGCCGCCCGCTGACACTTCCCAGGCGTAATTCGCTGGCCTGACAAGGCGCGAGGGGCGGTGGCGTACTGACGTGTAGCCTGGGCAGCCAGGCGCTCAGCAAGTAACCCGGTCAGCTCTTCGCGCCGTTACGCGTAACCAGAAGGGTGCCAGTGGTTGTTGCAGCCTGATTATTGCCCGGCCCACACAGGTAGGTAGTACGCTAAATAATACCTATAAAAAAGCCCGCAAGCAGCAGGCTTTGAGTATTCAGTCAATATTTAGTCGTGCTGAGACAGGTAATCCAGCACCACGATGTGATGCTCCTTGGTTTTGAACTTATTGAACACGTGCTCAATAACCCCTTGCTC
>JBPEWW010000144.1:0-11902 GCA_052032275.1 Alteromonas sp.
ACTGGGCGATGCGTTGCGTGCCGGTGCAGATCCCAGCCAGATTTCACAGGCGTACCTGGCATACCCGACCAAAGTGGCTATTCGTGGTTACTCTGATGATGCCCACAACGATGCGGATGATCAGGGACAATATGGGTTACGCTTAACCTGGTTCGCCGAGATGCTGAATCAGTCAGAACTGAGCTTCTACCACATCAATTACCACAGTCAGCGTCCGTTGATTTCAGGGAAAACCTCTGATTTCACAGCCGCAGGAATTGGTGCTGATTTGGGCATGCTGGCCCAGACGCAAATTACCCGTGACAATATTACTGACTTAAAAGCGTTTACCGAAGCACAGTTCTATTACCCTGAAGACATCAAGTTATATGGGTTCAGCTTTAATACCAACGTGGGTACTACCGCGCTGGCCGGTGAGTTTGCTTACCGGGTAGACGAACCTCTGCAAATTGATGATGTTGAGCTGCTCTACATGGGTATGCCGGAACAGCTGGCCAATGCTGGTTTGCGTCCGGACCTTGCTGGCATCTCTCAGCTTAATAACATTGGGCGTGCCGCAGGCCCGGGCGAAACCGCACAGGGCTATTTATTCTCCGATACCTGGCAGGCCCAGTTCACTGCGTCACATGTGTTTGGTCCGGCATTCGGTACCGATAACTTCATCCTGCTGGGTGAAGCCGGCTACGTGAATATCGTCGACTTCCCGGATCCTGACGTAATTCGTCTGAATGCACCTGGTACGGCCAGAACGCCATCTCTGGAGCCTACACCAGACGGAAATACCCGGGAGGGTTTACTGACCGGCATCTCGAATGGTCCGGAGCAGAACCCGTTTGCGACAGATGACGCGTGGGGTTATCGGTTACTGGCGGTTGCCGATTTCAATAACGTGTATTCCGGCATAAACCTGCGAACCCGGGCGACGTTCTCACATGATGTGAGCGGTACGACGCCTGATCCGCTGTTCTTGTTCACCGAAGACACTAAGTCAGCCAGTGTAGCCTTTACGTTCGATTATCTGAGTAAATGGTCTGCCACAGCATCTTACAGTGCTTTCTGGGGCGGTATTGGAACCACCAATGCGTTAGCCGACCGTGACTTCGTTTCATTTAATATCAAGTATTCAATCTAATAGAGTGGTGTATATGATTAGGAAAGTAGGAATAATTGCTGCCGCCCTGTCACTGGCATTGTCAGGTACAAATGCGTTGGCAAAAGTCTCTGAAGAAGAGGCCAAAAAACTCGGTAATGAACTGACACCACTGGGCGCTGAAAAAGCGGCGAATGCTGATGGCAGCATCCCTGCGTGGACAGGGGGCATTACCGCAGCGCCGTCGGGCTACTCAGTGGGTGATCACCATCCTGACCCATACCCGGGCGACGAAGTACTGTTTGAAATAACAGCAAAAAATTACCAGGAATATGCCGACATGCTGTCAGAAGGACAGAAAAAACTGTTCGAAGCGTATCCTGACACCTTCCGCATGCCGGTGTACAAAACCCGTCGCTCTGCATCTAACCCTCAGGAAATTTATGAGGCGACCAAAGCGAATGCAACACGCGCCGAACTGCTGGACGGTGGTAATGGCTTAAAAGGTGCCGCCGTTGGGATCCCGTTCCCCATTCCGCAAAATGGACTGGAAGCCATCTGGAACCACATCTTGCGCTATCGTGGTGAAGCGGTACAGCGCAATGGTGGCCAGGCAGCGGTAACCTCCTCGGGTGATTACAACGTCATTGGCTTCGATGAGCAATTGTTGATTCAGTATGCGAAAGAGGGGATCACCCCTGAGCAGTTGGTAGAAGACAACATCCTGTTTATGTTCAAGCAAAAAGTTACCGAGCCGGCGCGCCTGGCGGGTACCGCGCTGCTGGTTCACGAAACCGTTGATCAAATTAAAGAGCCGCGCAAGGCATGGACATACAATACCGGCCAGCGCCGGGTTCGTCTGGCCCCGAATATCGCATACGATACGCCTGGAACGGCAGCAGATGGCCTGCGTACTACCGATGATTTCGATATGTTTAACGGTTCACCGAACCGCTATAACTGGGAACTCAAAGGTAAGCAGGAAATGTTTGTCGCGTACAACAACTACGCACTGCACTCTGACGAGGTCAGCTATTCTGACATCCTTAAACCAAACCATATTAACCCTGATCTGACGCGCTGGGAAAAACACCGTGTGTGGGTGGTTGAAGCAACGCTGAAAGACGGCTTCCGCCACGTTTATCAGAAGCGTGTTTTCTTCATTGACGAAGACAGCTGGCAAATTCAGGTCGCTGATATGTATGATAATCGGGGTGAATTGTACCGGGTTGGCATTGCGTACGGCATAAACTATTATGATGTCCCTACACAATGGTCTACGCTTGATGTGTACCATGACCTGAACTCACGACGTTACCTGGCAATCGGTCTGGATAACGAAGAGTCAATGTACGACTTTTCAATTCGTCCGAAGGACCGGGAGTTTACTCCCCAGGCGTTGCGTCGCGAAGGCATGCGGTAATAGCCCAAGTTAAGAAGACGGTTGGCATTGCCAACCGTTTTTGTTTAAACAGCAACAAAAAGTTAAAGGAAGTAATGTCATATGAGAAAGGCCCTTGCAGCGTGTTTGGCTGCATCTCTAAGCCTGGGCGCTATCGCTGAAGAGGCATTTATTGCTCCCCTCGTAGAGCAATCGGTGCTACTGGATATTGCTGCGACCGACTATGTGGTAATTGTGGGTGAACGTGGTCACCTTTTGCTTTCAGAAGATGGCGAAGCGTTTCGCCAGTTGCCGGTCCCGACGCAGTCTACGCTGACCGCCACCACTATTCAGGGTGATAATATCTGGGCGGTGGGGCACGATGCAGTAATTTTGCATTCTGCCGATAAGGGATCCACCTGGGAAGTGCAGAACTTTGAACCCGAACTCCAGCGCCCGTTTCTGGACGTGTTATTTTTCAATGCCGAAGAAGGGATCGCGGTGGGAGCCTATGGGTTGTTTTATCGCACCACAGATGGCGGCAAATCCTGGCAGTCAGAACGGCATGCGAGCCTGCTGGACCCGTTAGACAGAGAGTATTTAGAAGACATTCGTGAAGAAGATCCTGACTTCTATCAGCAGGAGCTCAATTCTATTCTGCCACACATCAACCGGGTCACCCTGGACGATGGGATAATTTATCTGGCTGGCGAAGCCGGACTGCTCGCCCGCAGCAACAACCGTGGCCGGGAGTGGGAGCGCTATGCGGTGGATTATACCGGCTCGTTTTTTGACATCCGCCCTCTGGATGCCTCTGCGGTGCTGGCGGTAGGTCTGCGTGGCAATATGTTTGTGATGCGTGATGAAAACACCTGGCAATACGTCAATACATGTTCAACAAGCACGTTGAACTCAATTTTCGTTGCCAGTGAAAACCGCGTGGTGGCGTTAGGTAACAATGGCATGTTGATCTCTGCCGAGCGGCCACTGCCGGTAAGTGAAAACGATCCTTACGCTACCAGTACCAAGTGTGAACCCGCAGCCGGCATTTCTACCCGTCAGGTGGAAGATAAAGCAGCACTGTTAAATGCGGTGCAATTCAACGGCGCTACCCTGGCGGTATCGGCGAACGGCATTAAAAAAATGTATTTAAAATAAGAGTATTATGTCGAGCATCACTCAGCTAATTGAAAAGATTATATTTTCAAATCGGAAGTTTGTGGTCGCACTGTTTGCACTGACTACAATTTTTCTTGGATTCCAGGCTTCTCAAATGCGTCTTGACGCAGGTTTCGAGAAGAATATTCCTCTCAATCATGAATACATGCAAACCTACATGGAGCACCGCAAGGATTTTGGCGGGGCAAACAACATACTGGTGTCTGTGTGTGATAAAAACGGCAATATTTATAATCAGAACTTCTTCGACACACTGAAGAACGTGCACGACCAGCTGTTTTTCATTAATGGTGTTGACCGTTCTCTGGTTATCTCGCTGTTCTCACCCTCAACCCGTTTTACCGAAATTGTGGAAGGGGGCTTTGCCGGGGGGCCGGTGATCCCGGCTGACTTCGACTCATCGAGCCCACGCGCCCTGGATTTAGTGGCCGCCAACGTTGAAAAAGCCAATATCGTGGGTCGGCAGGTGTCGAGCGATTATTCCTGCGCCATGGTTACCGCGCAGCTGCTTGAGTTGAACCCGGAAACAGGTGAGCCGTTAGACACGCTGACGTTCGCCGGTGAACTGGAAAAGCAGCTTCGTGACCAGTATGAAAGCGACGATATTTCCATCCATATTATCGGTTTTGCGAAAATGATTGGCGATGTAGCCGATGGCGCCAAAGACGTGGTGCTGTTCTTCGCGATAGCCATTGCGATCACCGGTATTATGGTGTTTTTCTTCTGTCGCAGCCTGATGCTCACCGTATTACCTTTGCTCTGCTCAGTGATTGCCGTGGTATGGCAGTTGGGCTTGCTCACCGTGCTAGGCTTCGGCATGGATCCCATGTCTATTCTGGTGCCGTTTTTGGTCTTTGCGATTGGTGTAAGTCACGGCGTGCAGATGATCAACGCGGTAGAGAAGAAAGCCGTCGGCGGCGTCGGTGCGAAACGTGCGGCCATGGGAGCATTCCGCAGCCTGTTAATTCCGGGTGGCATTGCGCTGTTGTCAGATACCGTTGGCTTTATGACACTGCTGGTTATTGATATCGGTATCATTCGCGAACTGGCAATCACCGCCAGTCTCGGGGTGGCGGTCATCATTCTGACCAACCTGCTGTTACTGCCGGTACTGATGAGCTTCCTGAAGCTGGACGAGAATTACATCAGTAAGTTTGAAGGTAAAGAACGCAAGCACGAAGCATTTTGGAATACAGTGGCCGCCTGTTCCAGAAAAGGGCCTGCAAGCGTCATTTTGCTTATTACCGGCGTGTTATTTGTGCTTGGTTATATGCAGTCGCAAAACATGAAGATTGGTGACTTGCATGCCGGCGCACCGGCCCTGCATGAGTCCTCCCGATATAATCAGGATACCTTCCTGATCACCGATAAATACGAAGTGACGGTAGACTACATTTCTATACTGGTGGAAACCACCCCAGAAGCCTGTACGTCACACAGTGTGATGAAAGCCATGGACGATTTTCAGTGGAAAATGGAAAATGTCGAGGGTGTGCAGTCCTCTGTATCCCTGGCCTCAGTCGCGAAGAACGTAAATGCCGGGTATAACGAGGGCAATGTGAAATGGCAGGTGTTACCACGCAACCAGCAAACCCTGGTGCAGGCTATTTCCCGGGTACCCACGTCATCTGGTTTGCTGAATGGTAACTGCTCAGTTATGCCAATTATTCTGTTTATGGAAGACCACAAAGCAGAAACTATTTCCCGGGTGGTAGATGCGGTCAAGGTGTACCGTGATCAGTATGAAACCGACGACATGACGTTCAGTTTAGCCTCCGGCCCGGTGGGCGTGATGGCGGCCACCAACGAAGCGGTGAAAGCGGCGCAAACACCGATGATGCTGTATGTCTTCGGTGCAGTAATTGCGCTGTGCCTGATCAGTTTCCGGTCTGTGCGTGCGACCCTGGTGGTGGTGATCCCACTGTATGTGGTATCGGTGTTGGCGCAGGCGTTAATGACCTACCTGCAAATCGGCCTCACCGTATCTACATTACCGGTTATCGCATTGGGTGTGGGCATTGGTGTCGACTATGGTATTTATATACTGTCTACCAAGAGTCTGGCGCTGAAAGAAGGGGCGACTGTACAGCAGGCCTATCTGGCGGCATTGAAAGAACGCGGCAGTGCAGTACTGTTTACCGGTATTACCCTGGCGATTGGGGTAAGCACCTGGGTATTCTCGTCACTGAAATTCCAGATGGACATGGGCATACTGTTAACCTTCATGTTTGTGGTAAACATGCTCGGTGCCATCATCGTTCTGCCTGCGTTGGCGCGCTTCCTGTGGTGGAATCGCAATGACCCGGATGCGTAATAAAATATTTTTGCATAGCTAATCAGAAAAAAGGGCCTCAGGGCCCTTTTTTATCGTCCATTTCTGCATACTTATCTATGCTGTTAATATTCCGTTAAAAAGGGCTTTATTCGTGTTCGTTAATTAGCGAAAATAGCCCGTGTTACTCTGCACTTACGACAATTATAAGGTTTATACATGACAGTCACCTCACAGCGACACTCCGTTTTGCTAGAGAATGTATATTCACTCATCGACAAAAAAGTGGATGCCAATAAGAAATCTCTCGTTCAGCAATTCGGTCGCTTGTTATATAAGAATATCTCCAGTGACGACCTCGAGCACCGTAATGACAGCGATATGTACGGTGCCACTCTCAGCTTGTGGAATGCGCTGGACAAATTCGACAGCCAAGCCCCGTATATTCGTGTATTTAACCCGGAAATTGCCAAGCATGGCTGGCATTCCAGCCATACCATCGTTGAAATCATCGTAAACGATATGCCGTTCTTGGTTGATTCAGTGCGCATGGCACTGAATCGCATGGGGATCACCGCGCACCTTTTCCTGCATAGCCCTATTTGGCTGAAGCGCGACGATAACAATAAAATTGCAGACTTCGTTGAGCCAGGTACCACCGATAAAGGCGCAGTCAAGCAAACCGTGCTGTTCATCGAGATTGACCATCAGTCGACGAAAAAAGAATTAGACAGCCTGAAGCGGGAGCTGTTCTCGGTGGTGGATGAAGTATCGCTGGCCGTTCTCGACTGGCAGCAAATGACCGATAAGCTTCATGAAGTAGCAGGCCAGGCGTCCAGCATGCAATGGCCCACCGACAAGTCAGAAACCGACCAGACCAAGCGGTTCCTGGACTGGCTGGCGGATCATAACTTTACCCTGATGGGATACCGTTACTATGAGGTAAAAGCCATTCGTGGTGATCATCGCTGGGTACCTGATAACGACAGCAGCCTGGGTCTGATGAAAAACTCCATCAGTGATCGGGAACGCTTACTGTCGAAACTTCCCGCATCAGCCCGCGCGGAGGCGCTAAGCGAGAACCCACTTATTTTAACCAAAACCAACAGTCGCTCGCGTGTTCACCGGCCCGCTTACATGGATTATGTTGGGGTAAAGGTGTTCAATAAAAGTGGTCAGGTGGTCGGTGAGCACCGCTTCCTGGGCCTGTATTCAGCTTCGTTTTATAACCAGAGCGCGACGCAGTTGCCCATTCTGCGTGAAAAAATACAGCGTATTACCGATTTATCCGGCTTTGAGCCCGGTACCCACGCTTATAAAGCGTTTGTAAATATTGTGGAAACCTATCCCCGGGATGAACTGCTGCAAACCCCCGCCGAGGAGCTGGCGCAAATTGTAATGGGTATATTCCAGATGCAGGAGCGCGGCATTTCACGGTTGTTTATTCGCCGCGACACCTTTGGCCGGTTTTTTTCCTGCATGGTATTTGTGCCGCGCGAGCGCTACAACACACACCTGCGTAAAGAAACCCAGGAGCTGCTGAAAGCCTCTCTGAATGCAGACGGTGAAGTGGAATTTACGACTTTCTTTTCCGAATCTGTATATGCAAGAACCCATTATATCGCCCGAGTAAAAGACAATGACGCGGAATATGACGTGAAGGAAATAGAGAAAAATATCATTGAGCTGACCAAGACGTGGAACGACCGTCTGGCCGCTGCTATCACTGCAGCGCACGGTGAAGCAAACGGCAAGTCCCTGGAACGCAAATATACCAACGCCTTCTCGCGCAGTTATATGGATCACAACTTACCCAGTGCAGCACTGGTTGACATTGGTAAGCTTGAACAGCTGAACGACAATCACACGCTGGACATGCTGTTTTACCGACCACAGGAAGAGCAATCAGACAGCCAGACCGTGAAGCTGAAGCTTTTTCACCGGGCTGAGCCTATCCACCTGTCTGACGTGTTACCTATGCTGGAAAACTTTGGGTTACGCGTAGTCGATGAAAGCCCCTATAAAATTACCTGTGCAGAGGGTGAGCGAAACTGGATTATGGATTTCACCATGCTCCATAAAAGTGGCCAGCACTTTGATATGGAACAGGCGCAGGTGCTCTTTCAGGATGCCTTTGCCAAGGTCTGGTATAACGCGCTGGAAGATGATGCCTTCAACCGGCTGATCCTCGGCGCAGGCATGACGGGCCGCAAGGTGACTGTGCTGCGGGCATACGCAAAGTATATGCGCCAGACAGGCAGCTCGTTCAGCCGCGATTATATTGCCAACACGCTGGCCAATTATCCTAATATTGCCCGGTTGCTGGTCGACTACTTTGAACAGCGGTTTAATCCATTTAAAAAGCGGAGTCAGAAGAAGCAGGATGCACTGCTGGAAGAAATAAAGACGCAGTTAGATAACGTATCTAACCTGGATGATGATCGCATCATTCGCCGCTACCTGGATATGATGAGCGCCACATTGCGGACTAACTTCTATCAGGCCGACGACGAGGGTAATGAGAAAAGTTATGTCTCGTTTAAGATGTTGCCGGAACTGATCCCGGATATGCCACTGCCATTGCCAAAATTTGAAATTTTTGTCTATTCACCCAAAATCGAGGGTGTCCACTTACGTGGTGGCAAAGTGGCCCGTGGCGGTTTGCGCTGGTCAGATCGTCAGGAAGACTTCCGTACTGAAGTACTCGGTCTGGTCAAGGCACAGCAGGTTAAGAATACCGTTATCGTACCGGTAGGTGCCAAAGGCGGCTTCGTGTGCAAACAGTTGCCGGTGGGTAAAGGCCGCGAGGCAATACAGGCGGAAGGGCAGGCTTGCTACCGCACCTTCATACGCAGCTTGCTGGATATCACCGATAACATCGTTAATGGTGAGATTGTGCCGCCTAAAGATGTGGTTCGCCTGGATGATGACGACCCGTACCTGGTTGTGGCCGCTGACAAGGGCACCGCGACTTTCTCGGATATTGCCAACGGAATTTCTGATGAGTACAACTTCTGGTTAGGCGATGCCTTCGCCTCAGGCGGCAGCATCGGCTACGACCATAAGAAGATGGGGATTACGGCGCGGGGCGCATGGGAATCCGTGAAACGTCACTTCCGTGAAATTGGCATTGACTGTCAAACCACGGACTTTACCTGCGTGGGTGTGGGTGATATGGCCGGCGATGTGTTTGGCAACGGTATGCTCTTGTCAAAACACACCCGGTTGATCTCAGCATTTAACCACCTGCATATCTTCTTTGATCCGAACCCGGATGCCGAAGCCAGTTATACGGAGCGTAAGCGACTGTTTGAAAACCCAAGCCTGAGCTGGGAAGACTATGACAGCAACCTTATATCCAAAGGGGGTGGCGTATTTAGCCGCGCCGCGAAATCGATAAAGCTGACCCCGGAAATGAAAAAGTGGCTGGGCACCCGCCAGGTCACCATGACACCCAATGAGCTTATTCATAACATACTGAAAATGCCCGTTGATCTGATTTGGAATGGTGGCATCGGAACCTACATTAAGAGCTCTAAAGAGAGTCATTCTGAAGTGGGTGATCGTGCTAATGATGATTTGCGTGTTAACGGTAAAGATGTCCAGGCTAAAATTGTTGGCGAGGGCGGTAATCTGGGACTGACTCAGCTTGGCCGGGTGGAGTATGCCTCGGTAGGCGGGCGTGTTAACACCGACTTCATCGACAACGTGGGTGGTGTCGATTGCTCAGATAACGAAGTTAACATCAAAATTCTGCTCAACGGTCTGGTCAACAAAGGCGATCTGACCGTGAAGCAACGCAACAAGTTGCTGTACGATATGACCGATGATGTATCTCGTATTGTGCTGCACGACTGCTACCGACAGACGCAAAGCATCTCCATTACTGAGCTGGCAGGGGTTAAAACACTCAAAGAACAGTTACGCTTTATTCATGGTCTGGAGCGGGAAGGCTTTCTTAATCGTGAGCTGGAATTTATCCCGAGTGATGATGAAATTTCTGACCGGGTGGCCTCTGGCCGTGGCCTGACCCGCCCGGAACTGAGCGTGCTTATTGCCTATGGCAAAATGGTATTGAAAGATTCACTGAATATTCCGGAAATCACCCAGAACCCATATCACAGCAGGCTGCTGGTTGAAGCGTTTCCGCCGGTACTACGGGAAAGGTTCAGCAATGACATGCAGGACCACCCGCTACGCGGTGAGATCATTGCCACTAAGCTAACCAATAATATGGTTAATGACATGGGCCTGAATTTCGTTTTCCGCATGCAGGAAGAAACCGGCGCCACAGTGTCAGAAATAGCTAATGCCTACGCTATTGTAAAAAGCATCTTCAATATCAATGCGCTGTGGAAGCAAATTGAAGAGCTGGATAATGTGATCCCGGCCCGCTTACAGCTTGAAATGCTGGAAGCCGCACGCAGAACCATGCGCCGTGCATCACGTTGGTATATCCGTCACGGCAATAAAGCGCTGAGCATCGAAGAGGCAGTGGCGAAATACCGGGATACCTTCGATAACCTCTCCCGGAATCTCGAGCACTACCTGGTGGAAGGCGAATATGCACAGCTCGAAACGTCTACCAGCCGGTTTGTCAAAGCCGGAGTACCAGACAATATTGCGTATCAGGTAGCCAGTTTCTCGAATATGTTCTCAAGCCTTGATCTGGCACAGATCAATGAGGCAGACGGTCACGAAACCTCCGTGATTGCCAAGCTGTATTTCCAGCTGGGGTCAAAACTGGAGCTGCACTGGTTCTTAGATCAAATTACCAACCAGGCAGTCAGCAACCACTGGCAAGCGCTGGCCCGGGCATCATACCGGGAAGAGCTGGACTGGCAACAACGCTCAATAGCGCAAAACCTGTTGCAATCCCGCCCTGATGCAACGGATGCGGACGAGATCCTGAACACCTGGATGGAGAATAATCAGGTACTGCTTAAACGCTGGTACCATATGATGTCGGAGTTTAAAACCAGTTCCACCCATGAGTTTGCGAAGTTTTCTGTGGCTCTGCGTGAATTGATGCTTTTAAGCGTTAAGTCGAACCATTAGAATACGCACATTCAGAGACAAAAAGCCCTGTTTAACAGGGCTTTTTTTTAAGCATTAAAGTGTGTCAACGCCATGCAATCATTAGCACAAAAGTTCCTGCTACACTGTGAACCTGAGAAAAGCCATGATTTCACCATAAACTGGTTGAAAAAAACTCAGCACACGCCACTGAAATGGCTATATTCCAACCCGACTGTGAGTAAACCTGTCACGGTGGCCGGCGTTACATTTGATAATCCCGTGGGCCTGGCTGCAGGTCTGGATAAAAATGGTGAATGCATTGATGCTTTTGCAGCAATGGGTTTTGGCTTCATTGAGGTTGGCACGGTCACACCGCGACCGCAGGACGGCAACCCCAGGCCGCGACTGTTCCGTATTCGGGACAAGCAGGCCATTATCAATCGCATGGGGTTTAATAATAAGGGGGTTGACTACCTGGTTGAGCAGGTGAAGCATAGCCGCTTCAAAGGCACTATCGGTATTAATATCGGTAAGAACAAGGATACGGAAGAGGCCAGGGCGCTGGATGATTACCTGATATGCCTGAATAAAGTCTATCCTTACGCCAGCTATGTTACAGTAAACATCTCCTCGCCTAATACGCCAGGCCTGCGAAATTTACAGTATGGCGAAGCGCTTGACGCACTGTTGCGGGGCCTGAAAGCGGCCCAGGAAACGCTCTGTCAGACGCACGGTAAATATGTACCGCTGTTTATTAAAATTGCGCCGGATTTGAGCGACGATGAAATAATGAGTATCGCACGCTCCTTGCTGACTACGCAGATGGATGGCGTCATTGCCACCAACACTACGCTGAGTCGCGAGGCGGTCAAAGGCTTACCCCACGCAGAGGAAGCAGGGGGCTTAAGCGGGGCGGTGCTGACCGATATGAGCCTGAATGTCACCCGTAAACTGGCTAACG
>JBPEWW010000145.1:0-9376 GCA_052032275.1 Alteromonas sp.
AACACTCAGTCTACCGGCCCTGCCTGGCGCAGCGGCGTGGGTGGCTGCCGCTGCGGACGAGGGCCTGTCAGGGGCGTCGGTACGCCTGTCTGACGCACTTGCCAGGGCACCAGCGCCGGTCGCCAGACGGTTACGGCGTCAGGCTGAGCGGTACTGCAAACAGGCGGGTATTGCCACAGGTGATCTCGACACCGCCCGTCATCACAGCGAAGCACTGGCCATGGCCACGGCACTGGCATATCCGCAGCGCGTGGCGTTTAAGCGCGGCAGCAGCTATAAACTTGCCTCAGGCAAAGGGGCGACGCTGGACGGACAGCCTCAGGCAGACTGGCTGGCGGTACTGGAAGGGCAGCAAATCGGTGCCGAATTCCGTATCCGGCTGGCAGAGCCTATTGCTGAAGCACACCTGCGCCGCCTTTATCCAGCGGCGTTTTCGCAGCGAAAAGTGGTACGCTTTAATGACGCGCGCCAGTGTATGGAGGCCCGTGTGGTAACCGGGTTTGGCAATATTGATATGACCAGTGAGCCGGCGGCAAAGGTGTCTGCGCAGGCCTGGCAGGACGCCTGGCAATCCTGGCTGAATGCGCGGGATGCGTCTGAATGGCCGGTAGGCGACACCTTCTGGCAGTGGTGGAACCGGGTCCGGCTGGCTGCCAGCATTGAATTACCACAGCCGCAGGCTTACCACTCCCCGGCGCCCTGGCCGGTCGCCCTGGACACACTGCTGCCGGGCATTATAGAGCACCTTGCCGGACGGTTGGCCAAGTGCCGGACCAAAGAGGAATTAGCGGCGTTACCCTGGGCAAAGGCGGCCCAGCAAACCCTTAGCTGGCCGCAACAGCAGGCACTCGATGCTCTGTTACCGGAAATGCTGACGGTGCCCAGCGGCCACCAGCATCGCTGCCGGTACACGTCAGACGGCACCGTGGTACTGGCCGTGCGGATGGGGGAAATGTACGGACGAAATACCCCCGTAACTGTAGCCGACGGGCGGGTTACGGTGGTGCTGGAGTTATTGTCGCCAGCCCGGCGACCGCTGCAAACCACCGCGGATTTGGCGGCATTCTGGCAGGGCAGTTACAGGGACATTCAAAAGGAAATGAAAGGCCGGTATCCTAAACATTTCTGGCCAGATGAGCCTGCCACAGCCACGCCCACCACCCGTACGAAAAAGGCCATGAGCAGTTAGCAGCAGCGCTGTCTGGCCGGTCGTGCCGGCCAGATGGTCAGTCAGCTGTCGGCGGAGGGCTGGCCCACGTTCACCCCTAACGACTGCATCACCTGCAGGCTGGGAAAGCCATCGGCAATCAGTGATTGCTGTAGCTGGTACTCCCGGATCCCCGCACGGGTAGCCGGGCCAATAATACCATCGGGTTTCCCCACATCATGGCCGGCGGCGTTCAGTGCCTGTTGCAGGGCAATGATATCGTCGCGGGAATAGGCCGGTAATTCAGGAAGAGGCGCAATCAGCGGTGCTGCCCCTGTAATACGATCCGCTAAATGGCCGACGGCAATGGCGTAAAATTCCGAGTTGTTCCAGCGCATGATGGTACGGAAATTCTGATAGGCCAGAAAAGCGGGGCCGTTGTGCCCGGCCGGTACGACGACATAGGCAGTCATATCCGTTTTACTCAGGGGCGACCCGTCAGCCCGGGTCAGTCCCAGCGCTTGCCATTCAGCCAGGCTGCGGCGGTTTTTATAGCCAGACAGGCGGTAGTCAAAGTTATCCGGTAGCTGCACCTCACGGCCCCAGCGATAACCGGGCTGCCAGCCCAGCTCAGCCAGAAAGTTGGCGGCCGAGGATAGCGCGTCTACTTCGCTGTCCCACAGGTTAGCCTGACCATCCCCGTCCCCGTCTACTGCATAATGGGTATAGGCGGACGGCATAAACTGCGTGTGGCCCATGGCACCTGCCCATGAGCCCACCATGTCTTCCTGATTCAGCGACTCACGCTGCATCAGTTTAACGGCCACCAGCAGTTCCTGGGTGAAGTAGCTGGCCCGGCGAGGATCGCAGGCCAGGGTGGCCAGGGAATCGAGGACCGGCATCTTACCTTTGTAAGAGCCAAAATTGGTTTCCAGGCCCCAGAAGGCCAGCAGATAGTGCGGGGGAATACCATATTTGGTCTGCAGCTGATGTAGCAACACTTTATGTTTGTCGTACATCTCACGGCCCTTGTTCACGCGCCAGTCAGTGACCCGCTTGCTGAAATAGCCGGGAAAGGTCTGCACAAATTCGGGCTGACTGCGATCCAGTTCAATCACCCTGGGCTGGTATTGAAGCTGACTAAAAATTGTTTGCGCCGCCTGGGGATCGACCCCTTCATTCACAGCCTGTTCAGCCAGCCGGGTGGTACACTCAGAAAAGGTTTCGGCACTGGTGGCGGAAAAAGAAAACGCAGCAGCGAGAAATGACAGTAGCGCTGCGCGGCGTCCGCCTGAAAACATATGATGCATAACATTCATCCTGATAGCAGAGGATCTCATGCTAACGCAAAGGTCGCGGCGCTGGCGAGTTAATTCGGCGCAAAAACACAGGTGTTGTACGGACCGCTTTTTCGTTCAGCCACAAACCAGGCAGGCTCACTGTCCGTATAGTGCTGGCAGGGGCATGCAGACCAGGTAGCTTTTTTGCGACACTGGTAATATCCACCAGAAACACGCAGAATCGGGCCTGCGGTAAATCATCATGAGGCGGTAAGTGGCTAAGAAGCAATCGAAAGCGAAAGCGAAGCAAACCAAGCAGTCGGGCAACAAACGTTCGGTCTGGTTCAGTCTGGCGGTGCGCTTGTTTATTGTTGGCAGTGTGCTGATGGCGGCCTATGTGCTGTATCTCGACGCGCAGATCAAGCATTCGTTTACCGGCAATAAATGGGAAGTGCCGGCGCAGATCTATGCCCGCCCATTGCTGTTGCAGACGTCACAGGAAATTACCCCGAAAGAAATTATTGATGAACTGGACCTGCTCGGTTATCGCAAGGTTTCCCGTGCCGACAGCAGCGGGGAATACAGTTTTCGTAATGGTGTGCTGACTATCCAGCGCAGGGCGTTTCAGTTTCCGGATGGCGAAGAGCCGCTGCGCCATATTCGCATTACCTGGGACGATCGCCGCATTGCCGCACTCACCGATCTTAGCGCCGATCGCCGGTTAGGTGAAATTCGTCTGGAGCCCTGGCTGGTGACCCGGCTGGTCAGCAGCCGCCGGGAAGACCGCATGCTGGTCAGTTTAGATACCGTGCCGGATATGCTTCCCAAAGCCCTTACCCTGGTGGAGGATCAGGATTTTTACGATCACCACGGACTGGCCCCGTTGTCCATTCTACGGGCGCTGATGGCAAATATCGCGGCCGGTCGCACGGTACAGGGTGGCAGTACCCTTACCCAGCAACTGGTGAAGAACCTTTACCTGACCCGCGAACAGTCGTTGGTGCGCAAGGCCAAAGAAGCGGTGATGGCCATCATTATTGACGCCCGTTACAGCAAAAGTGAAATCCTGCAGGCGTATCTGAATGAAGTGTTCCTAGGGCAAAACGGCAAGATGGCGGTGCATGGCTTTGGGCTGGCCAGCTATTTTTACTTCGATCGCCCCGCCAATGAACTGAACACCCCGGAAATTGCCACGCTGGTGGCCATGATAAAGGGGCCCTCCTACTACAATCCGAAGCGCTATCCGGAGCGGGTAAAAGAGCGGCGGGATCTGGTTTTGCGGATCCTGTTCGATGAAAACGAAATCAGCCGGCAGCAGTACGAGCAATACATCAACCAGCCGCTACAGCTGGCCAGCGGTGCCAGTCTGGCCAGTGGCAAGCACCCGGCGTTTATGAGTCAGGTACGACGTGAACTCAGTGACATCCTGGCCGATCCCACCCTGCAGGACTCTGGCCTCAAGGTGTTTACCACGCTGGATATTCATGCCCAGCGCCGTGCTGAACGCGCAGTAAAACAAACCCTGCGCGGCCTGCAGCAGGATCGCAGCGCTGAACTACAGGCGGCGATGGTGGTGACAGATATCAGCTCAGGGGAAGTGCGGGCAATCGTGGGCGGTAAAGATGCCGAGTATGCAGGATTCAACCGGGCGCTGGAGGCACGCCGACAAATTGGCTCGCTGGTGAAACCGGCGGTGTACCTTACGGCACTGGAAGATCCTACCCAGTTTAATTTGGCCACTCCGGTTAAAGACGAGCCCATCACCCTGAAAAGTAGCGAAGGGAAAATGTGGTCACCGCAGAACATCGATAAAGAGTTCCGGGGGCAGGTGCCGTTAATAGAAGCCTTAACCCGCTCGCTTAATGTGCCTACGGTCAATCTGGGCATGGCACTGGGGCTGGAGAATGTGGCGGATACCCTTAAGCGACTGGGCGTAACCACCCCAATCCAGACGGTGCCTTCGCTTACGCTGGGAGCGGTATCGCTGACTCCCTTCGAGACCAACCAGATGTACCAGACCTTGTCGAACAATGGGCGTTATATCCCGCTGCACACCGTGACCGCCGTGGTGACGTCAAAAAATGAGTTGCTCTGGAAGAAAGCCGAGTTTTTTGCGCAGCGAACGGACGAGGCTGCCACTTACCTGCTGAACTATGCCCTGTACAAGGTAACGACAGAGGGCACTGCCACCCGTATCACCCGCCAGTTCCCCCGCGTAAACATGGCCGGCAAAACCGGTACCACCGATGATTATCGCGACAGTTGGTTTAGTGGTTTTGACCGCAACAATGTGATTACGGTGTGGGTGGGTAATGACGACAATCAGCCGGTGAACCTCACCGGCGCGGGCGGTGCATTACCGGTATTCGTGAACTACCAGCAGCTCCAGGAGCCGAAGTCGTTGTCGCGGCGGTTCCCGAACGGACTGGGTATTGCGCACTTTGACCCCGCTACCGGCGCGGTCGTGGTGGCAGGCTGTCCGGGCAGCATGAGTGTGCCGGCCATACTGGATGTGTTGCCGCCTGCACAACAGGACTGTGAAGGTAAGCCGGTTAAAGATAAAAGCTGGTGGGAAAAGCTGTTTGGCGCACGCTAGTGAACAGGCTGTACGAGTAAAAAAAACCAGTGCGATAACGCACATTCGCACTGGCACCCATGAAGAAAGTGGGGGGCTGGTGGTGTTCCGCTGCGGGATGGCAGGACCAGCCTGTCAGCGTCGGATCCGCTAGCCCGAGGGTAATGCCTTACGGGAGTAAGTCTGATAAGTCGCGATGCGGTGCGCCAGAACGCGCACCCCATTGATAATAAGTACCCCTGCCAAATACGCGGCTACCGGGGCCAGTGCCATCAGCAAGACGGCGGTGGAACTGATCATGACAGTAGCCTTTATGCGTCGTTATTGTCAGTAATATCGCTTTCTTTAATATCGCGGATACTCACGTCAGCTACCAATTCAGCGCTGGCCCCTTGCGGATCAAAATGATGGCTCACCGTGAGCACGTCACGGGTCACACCTACGCTTAATTCCTGACTGGTCTCGAAGACCGATTGAGAAACCAGGTTATGTGTCATATTTTCCAGCGCCGAAGAAGGCTCCTGGGCAGCGAAGGTAGAGGTCGCGGCAGCAGTCAAAGCCAGTGCAGTCAGTAATTTGCGGTAAGTAAACATAATTTTCTCCTGAGTAAGTGTTAAGAACTGCACTATTTGAATACTGCGTGACAGTTATCAGTTAAGTCGCAGAGACTATTGCGATAGTTGTGCCAGTCAGGAAATATTTTTTATGCTGTTGAAATATAAAGATTATTTATTGTTTCGTGGTTGAGCGCCGAACCGAAGGGATAATTGAAAAACTAAAATTTAGCGATTCTCACACCGGTGTTAGTGAAAATCGCAAACTTCTGACCATCTGCTTATTTGCGCAGCCGGCTAACCACTGACAGTATGCCGACAATCAGCGATCCGGCGACAAACCCGGCTATGCCATCGAACACTATGCTGGTGAATAACGGCCACAGCCCTACCCACGCCACCACAGCCTCACTGATGTGATGGATTGCTCCTATGTTGTGAGTCAGGATGCCGCCACCCACCAGAAACATGGCCGCTGTCCCCACAATAGCGAGAAACTTCATGAGCAGCGGTGCCGTGATCAGCAGGCCCCGGCCAACGCTGCGTTGTAGCGTGCTGTAACTGCCGTCAATCGACTGACGTAGCAGATACAGGCCGGCATCGTCCATTTTAACGATCCCGGCAACTAACCCGTAAACACCCACGGTAATGGCGATACTGAGGGCGCAAAGCACCCCCACCTGGGTCGCGAAGTCGGCGCCGGCAATACTGCCCAAAGCAATCACAATAATTTCAGCAGACAAAATAAAGTCGGTGCGGATAGCGCCCTTAATTTTATCTTTTTCCAGTGCCACCATGTCGATGTTGTCATCAGCCAGCTTTGCAAGGGTGGCCTCCCGCTCAGATTCGGAATGCGCAGGAAAGAGCCGGTGCAAAACTTTCTCAGCGCCTTCGAAACACAGGTACAGCCCACCGATGACCAGCAGCACGGTAATAAGCACTGGCACAAAGGCGCTGATCAGCAGGGCAGCGGGCACCAGAATAACTTTGTTCAGAAACGAACCTTTCGCCACTGCCCAGACGACCGGCAGCTCCCGGTCAGCCTGCACGCCCCGTACCTGGTCGGCATTAAGCGCGAGATCATCACCCAGCACACCGGCCGTTTTTTTCGCCGCCACCTTCGACATGGCAGCCACATCGTCAAGCATAGTGGCAATATCGTCGAGCAGAGCAAGCAGGTTGGCAGCGGCCATAGGAAATCCGTTAGTTAGGTTTTTGCCAGAATAAACAGCCCGTTGTGAGTTGGCAATAGAAATGAAAGAAGCGCATATCGATGATGCGGCGGTGACCGGACCACAGGCTTTAAGCAGGCTGGCTTGAATGACCGTCGGCAAGGAGGGGTAATGTATTTTATGTCTTATTCAAAAAGCCACCCGGTCAAAGCCGGGCGGGTTTAAAAATGGCTTAGTTCGCCGATACGTTAATTTTTTCTATTGTGGCGTGGGATGCAACTTCTGCATCATCTGGTCCAAGCTTAAAGTCGAGCTGAACCAGGAGTCCGGTCTGTCGTTGTGGCTGTCCGCCTTGTATGCGGGGCTTATATTGCCACTGGGACAAGGCGTGTTTGGCACTGTTATCGAACACGCCTGCGGGGTGCGATTTCACGATGTGGATATTGTCGGTACGCCCGCTTTCCGTAATATCGAACTGCAATACGACGGACCCCTCTTGGTTGCGGTTGACCGCCTCGGCGGGGTAAACCGGATCGACCCGCATAACGGGAGTGGCCTTATTGATTTTGGCACTGTCATTATGCTGGGAGGGCAAGTTCGCCAATGCCGCACTTGCTGTCACTGCTCCTAATAGTAGCAGTGAGCTGAGGGTTACGGCTTTACTGGTAATACCGGGCTGTTTAATTAATTTTAGTCTTTTTAGCATTGTGCTTTTTTCTCCAAAGGTAGGGTAGAAACCCAAAGGGGCGGATGAATGCTCGGCACACTGCACAAGAGCCTTTGCATACAGTAATTTGTCGGCGTCAGTTTTTGTCGCTAATACCTGCTGGTCACAGGCAAGTTCCTGACTGATTCTGAAAGAGCGAAGAGCAAGCCACACCAGCGGGTTGAACCAGAATAACGTGGCTACGCACAGCGCGAATAAATTCCACAGATGGTCGAACCGTCGCGCATGCACCCGCTCATGTTCAATTATTAACTGTTGTTGGCGAGGACTGTATTGGGTGTTGAAGCTCTCCGGCAGTAAAATTTTTGGAAGTAGGAAGCCAAATAACAACGGAGAAGAGACGCCCTTACAATAATACGAAGCCCGATATTCGCCAGTGGAGACGCCAACAGAGCGTGCAAGTCTTACGTAATGGACACTAACAAACGACAAAACAGTCATTGCGCCAAGCCCCCAAATAATGCCAAACAGGTTTAGTTGCGTGACCGAAGCCTGCGACGTCACGACTACCACGTAGCGACTGAAGGTACCTGAGACTGCCGGCATGCCGGGGAGCGGTAAATTGCCAGCCAGAAGTGTTAAGGGTACGGCAAGCCATAACGCATAGGCTAAACGCGCGCCGAGTCTGGGGGTGCCGAAGTGCTCTATTACCATAAGTACAAGCAGCGTGACGCTGAGCAGCGCCTGTTGCTGCAATAGCCAGTCAGTCATTGTCTTGCTCCCATTTTTCAATGAGCGCTTTTAGCTCATCAACATCCTGCTTGGACAGCGCATTTTGCTTGGCGAATCCGGCTACCATAGGAGCAACTTTCCCTTTGAACAGGCGGCTTACAAAGTTTTCAGCTTCCTTTTTGGTGTAATCTTCACGGGCGATCAGTGGGCTGTACAAATACTGACGCTGTTGCTTTTGATAGCTAAGTACCTGCTTTTTAACCAGGCGGCCGAGGAGGGTCTTAACGGTTTTTTCATGCCAGTCTTTACGGCTATTCAGTCGCTCTACTACTTGATTCGACGTGGCCGGGTAGTCGTCCCACAACACATCCAGCACATCAAATTCTGCTGGTGAAATGTCGGGCTTCTTGTGGTTGGTCATGCACTGTTCCATCGATTACAAATGTAGTCTTTATTTAAAATTACACGTGTAATCTAAATGCGCAAGTTTTTTGAGCAACTTTTTTATTTTGGCTGGGGGGAGTACTTACAAACCTTTATTGAGGTTGCGGGTGAGGTAAACACGCTCAATGGGATAGTCCGGACGTGTGTTGTATTTTGTTGAGCAAACTTTCTGGCGCCCAATCCCTTACCCTGAAAGAGGATTCAATAGAGTACCAATCCTGGGTACTCTACACTGCATCTGACAGGTTATTTAGATTCACGCTTGTTCATTGCGTACTGCACCGCCATTCGCGCTAGCCCGGCACCTATGCCTGACACAACTGCCCATGTTACGGCCTCTTTCAGATCAGTATTTTCGCTTTCTTTGTCTTTTGGAGCGGGTTCGTTGGTAACTTTTTCCCACGATTTCTGTAACGTTTTCCGCGCCAGTATGCCCGCCGATGCAGCGGCAAGACCTACGCCTACGGTCGTAATTAACTGTTTATTACTCATAATATGCTCCATAGCTTAAAAACGGCTGGGTCGTTACCGGGTAACGCAGTAACCCCACATAAGGCTAACCGATTAATCTGCAGCAACTTATGTACCGACAAGGCGTTCATTCACTTGCACGGACTAATGGAACGTACAGGTGCCCAGGCCGGTTACCGGTCTGACGGCAGTTTAGTAACCCGTTTGTCGACAAATTTTTCAAAATCACTTCGATCGCTGCATTGCAGGTTGCCGCCTGCTATCCCGCTGAGCAGCGTCAGTACCTGATTGGTATTCGAATCGCAATTCACAAGCACGGGCTTTACTGGTTGGG
>JBPEWW010000146.1:0-16213 GCA_052032275.1 Alteromonas sp.
GTGGCCAGCGAACAGGAAGTGAAAGCGGCATGTGAAAGAATTATCGCGGGGATCCGGGCTACCCAGACACACGGTACAGACAGTTCACTCACTATCACCGCGAGTATGGGCGTAACCTACATGCAGTGTGATGAACATGCCAACGAAGCCGACCTTTGCCGGCGGGCAGATGAGTTGATGTACGAAGCCAAGCGGGCCGGCAAAAACCGCTACCTGCTTGCGCCACTCGGCGATTGATTTCCTGCCCGGGGCCGGCCTCTGGCATCCAGATTAAGCCCAACTCTGCGCTGACATTATTTCTTACAGACTTCCTGACCAAAGCGTGAATTAATGCATCGACGCTGGCAAAGCGATACGCTACATTTTATCCGTGAAAAAATAATTATCTGATATTTCAGGGAGAATTTTGTGAAAGTATTTAAAACGTTACTTTTAAGTGCAGCCGTAGCGACTGCGATGGCCGCGCCCGTCACTGCCCAGGCACAGTCAAAGACAGGCAGCGTTGCCGGTCAGCAGCAAAGTGAGCATGAGCAGTTGTTTAACCTGTTTGCAGCAGCCAATGAGCGTGAGCTGGCCCTGAATCCCATTTCCGGCTTGTTTCGGGGCGATATGCGCCGCGCTGACCGGCTGGGCGATTATCTGACCGATGCCCACACAATCGCGACCCGCACGAATACATTGCTGAACCTGTCAGAGCTGGAAAAGATAGACCGCACTCAGCTTAGCGAAACGGATAAACTGGCCTACGATGTGTTTGAGTACAATCAGCAGCAACAGCTGAAAGGCACCAGTGAGGAAATTCAGGCCCTGACCGAGGTACGTCCGGTTAATCATTTCAGTGGCTTCCATACCTTCTACCCTACCTTCGCCAGTGGCAAGGGGGCGGCGCCGTTTAAAACGATTGAAGATTACGAAAACAACCTGTCTCGCCATCAGGACTACATCGACATCAGTGAACGGGCCATTGAAAAGTTCCGTGAAGGCATGGAAACCGGCGTACTGGAAACTAAACTGACCATCGATCGGGTGATTCAGCAATTTGATACTCAACTGGCGATCCCGGTCAAAGAGTCTCAGTTCTGGGGGCCAGTGACCCAGTTCCCGGATAGCTTTTCTGACGAAGAAAAAGCGCGGCTGACCGAAGAGTACCTGGCCGCCACCAAAGCCATCTATGCGTCTACTGAACGCATGCGCGACTTTTTGCGCGATGAGTATTTACCGGTGGCCCGTGACAGCATCGGCCTGAGTCAGATGAAAGGCGGCGACAAGCTGTATAGCTACCTGATTGAGAGCACGACCACCTTACCGCTGACCGCAGACTACCTGCATGATTTGGGTATGCAGGAAGTTGAGCGTATTAAAGCCGGCATGCTGGAAATCATGGAGGAAGTGGAGTTCGAAGGCAGTTTAAATGAGTTCTTCGATTATGTGCGCACCGATCCCCAGTTCAAGCCGGAGAGCCGTGAAGCCCTCACCGAGTCTTATTACCGCATCGGCCGTGAGGTTGACGAAAAAATAGAGGACTACTTCTCGCTGCTGCCTAAAACCGATCTTGAGATTAAACCTTACGACCCGGCCATTGAACAGTTCAGCGCCGGAGGCTCGTACCAGCGTGGTACACCGGATGGTTCGCGTCCGGGGACGTTTTACTTTAATGCCTACGACCTACCCAGTCGTCTGACGACCGGTAACGTGACTTTGTATTTGCACGAAGGTGCACCCGGCCACCATTTTCAGATCAGTCTGGCTCAGGAAAATGACGACCTGCCGGCATTCATGCGCTTTGGCGGCAGCACAGCCTATGTGGAGGGGTGGGCGCTGTATTCAGAAACCCTGGGGTATGAAATGGGCTTCTTCGATGATCCCTGGAACCGGTATGGTACGCTACAGGACGAGCAGCTACGTGCCATGCGTCTGGTCGTAGACACCGGCATCCATGCGAAGGGCTGGAGCCGCGAGCAAGCCATCGATTTTATGCTGGAAAATTCTGGCATGACCCGCACCGAAGTGGTCGCAGAAGTGGAGCGCTATATTGCTATTCCGTCACAGGCACTGGCGTACAAAGTGGGCGCCCTGAAAATTCAGGAATTACGTGAACAGGCCGAGTCGGCGCTGGGCGAAGACTTTGATATTAAAGCCTTCCACGCTCAGGTACTGGAAACCGGCGCGCTGCCGCTGGCCATTCTTGAGGAAAAAATAGAGCGCTGGATTGCTGCGCAGCGCGGATAAGCTTACGCCGCGATCATGCCCCTTCCTGAAACGCCGGGAACCCCACACGGGTTACCGGCGTTTTTTTAGGTGAAACTTGCAGATGGGATGAGAAGTTACCGGCCTATTGCTGCCGGATAAGCTTACGCAACGTAGGCTGGGTGACATTTAACAAGCGGGCCTTGGTTTGCTGTGTGGCCTGTTGCGCCAGCACAATCTGGTTAAGGATTGCGGCTATTCGGGGCCATAAGAGCGCCGGGTTGTCAGTCTGGAGCATCCGGGAGAGCAGGTCTCGGCACCTGGGGGTAAGGCGCGTTAGCGCCGGACAGTGAATGGTCTGCTCCATCAGTTTGGCATGGTGTCGACGCAGCGTGGATTCAGATTGCTGCAAATGCTGGGCGACCTGATAAAGGCTGCCCCACTTTTCCAGACATTGCTGTAACCAGATTTGCTCAAGCCAGGCACTCGCGGATACGGTGGGCGAATGGTGTTGTGCGCTATCAACTGCGGCTGTCAGCTGTTCGGTCAGCCCCGCGAATAGCTCCGCCAGTGCAGGTTGTTCGGTGGGCGTGGCTGTCGCTGCCACAGGGGGCGCGTCCTGGGCAACTGTTGCCCGGTCAGGTTCGCCGGGTAAAGGCAGGTGGTCGGCCTGCAGGTGTGGACCATCGCAGAGGATCACGGCCCGCATCATACAGTTACGCAACTCCCTGACATTACCCGGCCAGGTATGCTGAACAAGGCGCTGTGCAGCCTGTTCACTGATCCCCACAATGGGTTTCGCATACTGCTCACTGAAAATGGCGAGAAAGTGCCGCGCCAGCGTAATGGGATCTCCTTCACGCTCGCGCAGGGGCGGCAACGTCAGTGTGAATACGTTAATACGGTACCAGAGATCGGCCCGGAAGCGACCTAGCGCGACTTCCTGCTCTAGATCCCGGTTGGTGGCCAGGATTAAGCGAACATTGACCCGGCGCACGCGCTGATCCCCAACCGGGATGAAGGTTTTTTCCTGCACAAACCGCAATAACTTGGCTTGGATGTCCAGCGGCAGCTCACCAATCTCGTCCAGGAACAGCGTGCCGCCATCGGCTTGCACAATTTTGCCGGGTTGATCGCTGACAGCCCCGGTAAAGGCCCCTTTGCGGTGTCCAAACAGCTCGCTTTCCATTAATGGGCCTACCAGCGTTGAACAGTCCACTGTGACGAAAGGCCGCGTAGCCACCGGGCTGTGTCTGTGTAACTGCTGGGCGATCACTTCTTTGCCGGTGCCGGATTCCCCCACAAGTAACACCGAGGCATCGGTCGGCGCCACCAGTTGTACCTGTTGTAGCAGTGTCCGCATAGAGGCCGAGGCATAAATAAGCTCATGCTTGTCAGCGGCAGGAACAGCGTGTGTGCGCTGGGTGGCGGTAGCGAGTAAGTTAAGGCGATCCAGCGCAGCGGCCAGGTTGGCACTGACCTGATTGAGCTGACTCAGATTTCGCTGAGCAAGGCTATCGGCTGTATTTTGCCAGCATATAACCAATACGCCCTGGCGTCGCTGACGGGTATCCAGACGGATACAGGCGCCGCTCAGGTTGTAAGCCTCGGCCACACTGGTTACCTCAGTGTTTGTGGCGGACGCAGTGAGAGCCTGCTGTAGCCAGTGCGTCACGACAGCGGGTAACTGGCTGTGGCTACCGGATTCCGCGATACGCTGTAAGGTAGTGGGCTGCTGCACATACAAAGCTGCATAGTAGCAGGGCAGTCCCTGATGAACCGCCTGACAGAGCTGATCGCCTAACGTTGCTAAATCAGTCGCGTTACCCAATAACCGAATGATCTCCCATTGCAGTGCCATCAGGCGGAAGTCATCGTCACAGGTGTGTGAATATTTACCGCTCATGCGATCCAGGTTGGCCAGCAGGCTGACATCATGATGCGGTTGCCAGATGACCAGGCGGCCTCCGCCTACGCTTCGGGCTGCCTGTAAAGCACTATTAGCACGGCGGAAAAGCTCCAGTGGCGACTCCGCATCCAGGTTATCTTCGGGGGGCAGGCTGGCAAGGCCCACGCTAAAGCTGACCCGAATGCCCGACGGAGTATAAGGCTCACTGCTGAGCAGCTGAATAATACGCGACGCCAGCGTTTCCCCCTGCGCCTGGGGTGTAGCCGGCAAATAAGCGGAAAAAACCGCCCCGCTGTACCGGCTGGCGACATCATCATGGCGAAGCGCGGCCGTGAGCCGCGCCAAAATCTGCGTCATTACCGCATCGCCCACATCGCGACCAAACTGACTGTTGATGTCACTAAGGTTATCGGGGTTAATTAACAGCAGCGACAAGGGGGCTGAGTGTTGCAGGGATGTCTGTGAGAAGCCTGCAGCAGGCAGCGTGGCTACCTGCCGCAGGATCAGCAGGCTATCGCCCCCCTCCAGTGTGCCGGTTAGTCCGTCCAGCACACTGATGGTCTGCTGATGCCTGACAGGGAAGGAGGCTAAGCGCGTCATGGAACGTGAATGGCAGGTATGCTTCAACGCCGTGTTTATCCGGGCGATGGCAGATGGTGACGCTACCTCCAGGCACTCTTGCCAGGGACGACCTACAACCTGTGCCGGGGTCACACCCAGCATGTCAGATAAGGCCGGATTAACCGACTTAACCGTGGCGTTAGCATGCAAAACAAGCGACAGCTCGCCCACTGTACTTGCCAGTAGTGCCTCTTTGGCGGCACTGGCACGGGCCTCTGTGTGCATGTTTAGTGCCGCCTGACGCGTTTCTAACAACGCCAGCAAGGTGTCGCCATGTTGCCAGTGAACCACGCGGTGACCCTTACCCAGTGCCGGGATGTCAGCGTCGACCGGGTGCATCAGTAACCAATACACGGGTTGCTGCTGCAAGGCGTGTGAGCGCACGCACTGCGCCGCGTCAACGGCATTCTGACAGGCAACTAATATCGGCGCCATTGAGGCGCGGTGCTCACTGTGAGCCGTGAGAGGGGTAAAGGTCAGCGCAAAAGACGACGCCGCCGCCTGCTGTTGCAGGCGTGCTGTCAGTGCGCCAGTGTTGGCCGTGGTATAAATAATGACTGACGTTGGGGGGCGGGTGGCAACAGACATAGCAGTTAGGCTACCGGTAATAAGTGACTGAAGTTCTGCTCAAACAGGGAAGGCAGATATTCCGCGGCGACCGGACGGGAGAATAAATAGCCCTGTAACAACAGGTTATCGGTGCCATGAAACGGCTTAATTTGCTGGCTATGCTCAATGCCTTCGGCAATGACGCCCAGCTCTAAACTCGTCGCAAGTGCCAGGATAGCCTCGACAATTGCCAAGTCATCCGGTGAAGAATTCAGGTCGCAAACAAACGAGCGATCAATTTTTAAAATGTCGATGGGAAATCGCTTTAGATAGCTCAGCGATGAATAGCCGGTTCCAAAGTCATCGACGGCCAGGGTGACGCCCAGTTGCTTGAGTTCAATCAGGCGGGCAATATTTTCCTCCGCATCGCTCATGATCACCGACTCAGTCAGCTCCAGCTCAAGCAGGTCGGCGGGCAGTCCACTTTGCGAGAGTGCCTGCGCCACCACCGCCGGAAATGCGGCCTGCCTGAACTGATGGGCTGAAACATTAATGGCCACCCGCACGCGGTGACCGTCATCCAGCCATTGCCTGGCCTGCCGGCAGCCAGCTTCCAGCACCAGCGTACCAATGTCGTTGATCATGCCGGTTTCTTCTGCAATGGGAATAAATTCATCGGGGGCGATGACACCGCCCTTGGCCGGTAACCACCGAACCAGCGCCTCCACACTATCAATATTGCCGGTCTTCACATTTATCTGGGGCTGATAAAAGGGCAGAATCTCCTGGTTCTTAATGGCATTGCGCAAGTCCTGCTCCAGCTGCAGACGGGCAACCGCCTTGGCATTCATGGAGTCCTGATAAAACTTGTAGCAGCATCGGCCCGACTGTTTGGCAAAGTGCATGGCAGTATCAGCATTCTTTAACAACGACTCGGCGTCTTCGCCGTCATGGGGGTAAATGGATATGCCAATACTGGGGGTGATCACCACCTCAAATTGCTCCAGCTGAAACGGCGTGGTAAAGCTGCGGAGCACGCGCTCGGCGACCAGCATCGCCTCATTTGGGCTGCGCAACCGGCTGAGAAAAATGGTAAATTCGTCACCCCCGAAACTGGATAACTGCAATGCTTCAGCTTCGCTTTCCAGTTGCTCACTCACCCGCACAAACACATCGCTGTCGCGCAGGTTGGTCTGCAAGCGCTGCGCAATCTTGCGCAGCAGCTTGTCACCATAGCTATGCCCCATGGTGTCATTGATACGCTTAAACCGATCCAGGTCGATAAACAGCATGCCAGCCTGATAATCGTTACGTCGGGCCATGGCCAAAAAGCGGCTGAGGGCCTGCATCAGAAAATGGCGGTTAGGTAAGCCGGTGAGCGGGTCGTAGTAGGCCAGCTGATGCAGCTTCTGCTGCTGTGTGACCAAATCTTTAAAAGCCTGCGAAGCGCGCAAAATATACTTTACCCGCTGGCCCAGAATCGGCCATTTGATGGGTTTGGCGATAAAGTCTGTTGCGCCGACGGCGTACGCCTGATTAATCGAGTCGATATCGTCCGAGCCGGTTACCATCACGATGGGTAAATGCGCGCCATCGGGGTGAGCCCGAATGCGGCGGCATACCTCAAATCCATCCATGCCTGGCATGGACACATCCAGCAAAATCATAGCCGGACGCTCGGCTTCAAAAACTGCGATGGCGCGCTCACCATTATCAGCCTCTAATACGTGGAGGTGGTCGGCACTGAGCGTTTCTTTGAGCAGGATACGAGCCGTAAGGTCGTCGTCGCAAACCAGTATGCTTTGGGTGGGTTCAGCCGGCATGACGATAGGCCTCCAGTTGTTGGCAGCTGGTGTCTACCGCTTGCTCAATGTTTGTTACCCATAACGCAAGGTGTTCAACCTCACGCTGACGGGCATGTTCCTCTAGCGTGCTGCAAAGCTGGTATACCGCTTTGGCACCGGCATTGCCGGCCATCGACTTTAATGCGTGGGTTTGCTCGGCAACCGCCTGCAGATCCGGAGAGGCCTGCTGCGTTAATTTTTGCAATTCAGCGACCACTTTGGCCGACTCCTGACGAAACGCATCCAGTACCTTCGCAAACACCGGGCTGCCGGTATTTTTTGAAATGGTTAAGAGTGACTCTACCGTGGCGACATCGACCAGTTCGGCTTGCTCGGATGGCGTCGTGTGAGTGTCGGTCGGCACAGTGTCAGGCTGAGGCTTTTGCTGGCCGGCAGTAAGAAAACGTGCCAGCATTTGCTCCAGCTCGTCCAGCGAGAACGGCTTCGACATCACGGCATTCATACCTGCCTCGTGACAGCGCTGTTGAAGCTCATCACCAATCCCCGCGGTAAGGGCAACGATGGGTAAATCCGGGTACTGTTCGCGCAGCGTCGTGGCGGCCTGATAGCCGTCCATGACCGGCATCTGGCAGTCCATTAGTACCAGACTGGGCTGATGTAACTTTACCTGCTCTACCGCTTGCGCGCCGTTATCGGCCAGCCAGGTTTCGCACCCCAGCAGGCCCAGCATGCTCTTGGCCACCTCTTGGTTAGTAAGGCTGTCTTCTGCGACCAGAATGGTAGCCTGAAACTGCTGGTGGTGACGGTGTTCGTGCTGATTCCGCTGGGCCAGCGTGGTGGGGATGTTCAGCGCGCGACAAAGACTGATATACAAGCGCCGCAGATGTACCGGTTGTGGCAGGACATTACGGGGATCCTGCTCTTTCCATTGTGAAGAGGGAAGCAGGCATATCCATTGCGAATCAGGGATCCCCGCGGCTTTCAGGTTGTCCTGATAGCGCGACTCGCTTATCCACAGACCGTGTTTTGCTGAGGGGAGCTGCGTGTGAACTCGCTGTACGTGAACCACTGATAGCCCGAGTTTTTTCAGCATGATCTCTAAACACTGGCGTTGCCCGTCACTGAGATCGACCAGGTGAACAGTCTGATTGCTATTTAATGGAGCGTACGGCGTATCGGGCAAATCACTAAGCTTGAAAGGCAGCTCCACGCTGAAGGTACTTCCTTTGCCCAGCGTCGACTCGACGTGGAGAGTGCCCTGCATAAGGTGGGTAAGTTGTTTGCAAATAGCCAGCCCCAGGCCGGTCCCCCCATATTTTCTGGTGGTGGACGCATCGGCCTGGGTAAACATTTCAAATACTTTCTGTTGGCGATCCTCAGGCATACCAATACCTGTATCCTGAACACAAAAGCGAAACTGTGCGCTGGGCTGGCCATCTTCAGACTGCGCAGAAGCCGGTACTAATTGCTGTACGCTGATATTTATCTCGCCCTGCTCAGTAAACTTAATGGCATTGCTGGTCAAATTGGCAATGATTTGACGCAGGCGCGCAGGATCGGTGAACACCAGGGGTAAGGGTTCTGGCGACAAAATCGCATTGATCCGCAACCCTTTATTAAAGGCGGCCTCACTGAATAAGTCACAGACCTCTTCTATTAACGCCTCAAGGTCAACCGGTACTGACTCCAGGGTGGCTTTACCGGCTTCCAGCTTGGAAAAGTCCAGAATATTGTTCAGTAAATCCAGCAACAGGCGACCTGAGCGGTATACCAGTTGTGCGAAGTGTTGCTGCTTAGGGCGCAAGTTAGAGCAGAGCAGCACTTCCGTCATGCCCAGCACGCCGTTCATGGGGGTGCGGATTTCATGGCTCATCACCGCCAGAAAATCACTTTTCTCTTTACTGGCCTGTTCGGCAAGAACCCGTGCTTTATCTGTTTCCGCCATGGCGTGTTCTAACTGGGTGTTGGCCTGCCGCAACTCCTTGGTGCGGACTGCAACAACCCGCTCCATTTCCGCCAATTGTTGCTTCTCCAGCGCACGCTTGCGCCGGTATCGCCACATCAGGTTAAGCAGTAACAGTAAGACGAGTAAGAAGTACAGGGCATAGGCCCAGGGCGTTTTCCAGGGAGGGGGTAATACGTGCAGTGGCAGGGCGACCCCCTGGGTGTTCCACAGACCCTGGCTGTTACTGGCCTGCACTTTCAGCACATAACTGCCGGCCGGCAGGTTAGTAAACGTTGCCAGCCGCCGATGCTCCAGATCGATCCAGTCGCTGTCCAGCCCTTCCAGCATGTAGCGATATTCGTTGAGTTCTGGCGCATTAAAGTCGAGGGCGGCGAACTCAAATGAAATAAAGTAGTCAGTGTAGTCCAGCGTAAGCCCGTCCAGCTGTTGATAGGGCACATCGAACCATACCTGTTCGTTAAGCTTTTTAATGCGTACCAGCGCCACCGGCGGAATAACCTGGCTGTCTTTGATTTCTTTCGGATCGAAATAAACCAGACCTTCATTGCCGCCGAAGAACAGTCTGCCTTCACTGTCTTTAAAGCCTGCGGCGAAATTGTATTCGCTTTGCTTGAGGCCTTGCGACATATCGAAGTGACGTACGTCTCCGCTGTCCGGCTCTAATCGCGTGATGCCTGCAGTACTGCTAAGCCACAGATAGCCGCTGTCGTCGCTCAATATACTGTAAATGTGGCTGCTGGGTAGCCCGCTAAAGCTGTCATAACGGGTAAAGCTATTGGTCCGGCTCATTAAATCGTCGGTGGCCCATTTGTTCAGACCGCCACCTTGCGTGCCCACCCATAACTGCGCTTTTTCATCCTGTAAAAATGCCCAGGCCATGGGGGCCGACAGACTGTTAAAATTATCCGGCTGATGCTCAATGCGTGTAAACGATTGCTTGCCAGGCTGGTACAGGTTCAGCCCTGAGACCGTGCCTATTACCATGGTGCCGTCGAGTAGCTGGTACACTGCCAGCACGCGATCACTATTCAGGCTGTTGGGGTCGTTTTCGTTGTGGCGAAAATGAATAAACTCAGTGCTGCCTTCAGGTAACAGGTTGAGGCCGCCCCCAAACGTACCGACCCAGATATTGCCTGCGGCATCGGGATAAACGGTGGTCACCCCGTTAAAACTTAAGCTGGTCGGGTCGCTGGGATCATGGGTAAAGTGGGTGAGGTTACGGGTATTCACATTGAACCGACCTAAACCGCCCCCGCGGGTACCAAACCACAGCGTGTCGCCATCCCCACGAACCGTCATGATACGATCGTCCTTTAGTGCCGGGGAGCTGGCCTTATCAAGCACGTCAGTGATGCTGCCGTCGGGGCTCAGGCCAGCAAGGCCCGCATAGGTGGCGACCCAAATCTGGCGTTGGTTATCCTTGTCCCGGGTTTCAGCGAACCCCAGTACCACGTTACTCGGTAAGCCTGTGTCGACATGCTGAAACGGCACCTCTACCGATTTCGTGACACCGTTGTAGGTACCAAACCAGAATAACCCGGAGGGATCCTGAAAAATTGACAGGACTTTGTTATCGCTTAGCCCTGCCGGAGTACCAAACGATTTAAAGCCATGTCTGCCGTCCCACAGACTGGCACCGGCGTCGGTACCAAACCACAGACGTTGTTGCTGATCCTGGTAAATTGTGTGAACCAGATTCGCCGCCAGACTGTGAGGCTGATCCGGCTGATGGGCGAAATGTTTTGTGGTGTCGCGCTGCGGTGTCAGCAGGGTCACCCCGGCATTCTGGCTGGCAAGCCACAGACGTTGCTGTTGATCCATAAACAGGTGAGTCAGCCGGTTGCTGGCCAGGGCCGGCGATGAGTCGGTATGTAAGCGTGTAAGCTGGCCGGTCGTTTTATTCAGGGCAAGTAAGCCATTGCCATCGGTGCTAAGCCACAGGGTATCGCCTTCTTGTGCAAAGCCGGTTACCGCGGCGTCTTTACTTAGTTCCGGGAGCAGTTCACGGGTAGTGTAGTGGTCAAATGTCCGCGTTTGCGGGTTAAAGCGGCTGAAATTTCCGTCCCGATAGCCTATCCATAAGTGGTTTTCCGTATCAAAATAGAGGGTTTGTAAGCGATTCGACGTGGGTGACAGTTGTGAGTCAGGCGTCTGACGCCAGGCGGTAAAGGTGAGCGTAGCCGAATTAAACAGGTTAAGCCCACCCCCGTCAGTGGCTATCCAAAGACGTTGCTGATGGTCTTCCACTACAGCTTTGACATTATCTGAGCTGATGCTGTCGGCTTGTCTGGGATCATGGATAAAGCGCAACAACTGATAACCGTCGTAACGGCTAATGCCCTCCTGGGTGACGAACCACAGGTAGCCCGTGCTGTCCTGATACACCTGCCGGACGGTTTTCTGAGTCAGTTGTTTGCTCAGATCCGCAGGCGTAAAGCTAAAGTTATCGTTATCTTCTGCAAGGGCATTAAAACTACAGCCGAGCAGCGTGAGAAGCCAAAACATCCAACATTTGGGCATAAGCAGCAAACATTAATTATTGTTTAGAAAACAGCCTAACCCAAAGGCAACAGGTTGCCAACATTCCTTAATCAAATAGTTTAAAATTAATATAAATAAATGTTTTTATTGCTAAATATTATTATTAACCGACGTGGGAATAAAGGGCAGAGGGACGGCATAAAGCCGATTAACCCATTGCGCCGGCAAGCCGGCGCAATGGGGGGGAGATGATTATTCCTGTAACAGGAAGTTTTCCTGGTTCATATGGGCTTCTTCCCACATAAAGGCCTCTTCCCACATGAAAGCTTCCTCCCACATGAAGGCCTCTTCCCACATGAAGGCTTCCTCCCACATAAAGGCCTCTTCCCACATAAAGGCTTCCTCCCACATGAAGGCCTCTTCCCACATGAAGGCCTCTTCCCACATGAAAGCTTCTTCCCAGACAGCAAACTCATAACCCTGAATATAGTAATTACCATCTTCGTCTTTTCGGGCAGCCCCCATGTAGTGCTGTTCACCGCTGAGATCGGCACCAATGTCCATGCCATTGTTGGCACATCCGTGTTGTTCAGATTCCACTGCGCGCACCGCATTCAAGCTGCCTGCGCCCTGCTGAAACGGGCTATACGCCAGTTCGCCCTGAATTTGTGCCATGGTGGTACTGCTCATCAGGCGGCACTTTACATCATTGGCAGACAGGGCCGGGTTATTTTCAAGCATCAGCGCGACAACGCCGCTAACCACACCGGAGGCCTGTGAAGTTCCTGACATCATAAACCGGTGGCTTCCCACCATATATTGTGGGAATTTGGCGGGCACATACATGTCTTTATGTGCAATGCTGAAAATGTGGCCACCGGGGGCAACCAGATCAGGTTTAATAAAGGCTTCGTGGGTAGGGCCCTGAGACGAAAACGAAAGTAGGGTGTCGTCGTGGGGGTTGTCCTGGGTATAGTTATCGCTGATCGCGCCCACGCTTATCACGTACGGCACATTGGCCGGCACACCAATGGTCATGGCGCTGGGTCCGGTGTTTCCTGCCGAGGTCACGACAACAATATCTTCCTGCCATAACTTCATCACCGCCTGATTGATGGGATCGTCCCAGTAATGAGACCGCGGCGGTGCACCAAAGGACAGGTTGAGCACGCGAATATTCAGTGCAGCATGGTTATCGGCCACAAACTGAAGCGCACGAAGCGCGTCCAGATAGGTACTGTGACCATCTTCGTAAAAGGCTTTCACTATTACCAGGTTGGCATCGGGAGCCACGCCCTGGTAATGATCCTGGTACTGACCGTCGATCACTGCCCGCTCACTGTTGGCGATGATCCCGGTAATATGCGTGCCGTGGCTGTTTTCATCGGTCAGCGCGCGTAAACCCAGCCGTTTATCCTGAATGGCATCATAAGCGGCTTTCACCCGGGTTTGCTGGTGGGTGTTGTTACGCAAGGCGCGGTGTGCTGCCCACAGGCCACTGTCAATGACCGCCACGGTGACGTCTTTGCCGGTAACACCGCGTTCGTGAAGCTGGTCGGCACCGATTGTATTGACATAGTAACTGTTGCTGTCCCAGCGGTTGGCCTGGGTATCGTAGCCTTTCACCAGGTCCCGATCACAACCCTCAGCAAACTCTACCGCCATGGAGAAATCGCGCTGCTGATAATAGTGCGTACCATAGCGGGAAAACGCAACTTCGATGGTGGCGCGCTCATAAGGGGCGATCCCGCCATAACGGCGCAGGTCGTCGGCATCCAGCGTCAGCGTGCCGTCCTGACGTGCAAAAAAGTTCCAGTATACCGGATTGCCATTCACCCTAACCGAATAGGCGCGGCCAAGGCCAGCTGGCCAGCTAAGGGTCATCTTTGTGGCATGGGCAGCCATGTCTTTGCCGTTATACAGGTTCCAGCGCACAGTATTGCCGGATAACCCGACCACATGGCTGCCGTAGACTGCGCAGCGGCTGAGGGCGCCCGCAGTGAAAATGGCGTCGTTTTCGGTGATGGTGACAAGCTGGGCAGGTAGCTGTTGTAATATCGCCAGCTGGATGTCACTGACTTTCACACCGATGCCGTTGACCAGCGGCAGGTCATGTGTAATCAGTCCCCCTATACGGCCAATGAGTTGTTTCACCATGGGCATGTCGCCACTTTGGATCAAAATCTCATTGTCCATATTCAATAGCGCGTCTGCGAGGGGCAGGTTGATCAGATCCAGCGAGTTAGTCAGCAAGTCCGGTTCAGGGTTGACCAGAGGGGGGTTGAGGTTAAGATCAAGCAGCCCGTTTGCGCTGGCTGAAAATGGGAACGAAGTCAGCGCCAGGAATCCCATCGCGGCGCCAATGCCGCGTTTCATAAAACTGTGTTTCATACATCACCTACCTGTCGTGCGCGATGCCCTGCCATTTGGCAAAGGCGACATGGCTACCCACTAGCCATCTGTTCATTATTCCTACAGCAATGACTGGGCCAAATTTCAAATGCCTGATTTTTATAATGTTTTATTTTTTGTGAAAATAATGACGGGGCCAAATTGAAATTTATGAAAGGAGTTAATGACCGGGCAATCAGAATGTTCATTCAAATTTTTCATTCTTGCAGGCACGGCCGGCAGACGGGTAACATGCTCTGACAGCGCCAAGCCGGGTCTGTCAGGTGGTATTTCAGTCACACAGCATACACCGCCGCGCTGGCTGAGTTTAACCGGTGTATAAACGTCGGCGTAACGCACTTAATGAGCATAAAGAATGACTAACTATGAATGAAGTAATTTGTCCTAACTGTGAGAAAGCGTTCAAGATTGATGAGGCCGGCTATGCGGACATCGTCAAACAGGTTCGCGATACCGAATTTGATAAACAACTCAAGGAACGACTGGCCCTTGCAGAGAAAGATAAAAATAGTGCCATTGAGCTTGCCCAGGAGAAATTTGCTGGCCAGTTGCGTGAAGCGCTGTCTGAAAAAGAAGGGGAAATCAGCAAGCTTAAGGCGGAATTAAGCAATGCGGATTTAAATAAGTCGTTAGCGGTAAATGAAGCGCTAAAAACCATGGAAAAGGAGCGGGATGGGCTTCAAAACGCGCTTGAGAAAGCGCAGCGTGAAAGCGAGGCTAACGCTAACCTGGAAAAGGTGTCGCACCAGCAGCAGTTGCAACAAACGGCGGCGAAAAAAGATGCCGAAATTCAGGAATTGAAAGCCAGACTCAGTGCCGCTGAGAGTGCACAGCAACATGCGGTGGCGCAGGCGCAAAGTAGTGCTGAGTCACAACTGGGTAAGTTGCGTGCCGATTTGGAGAAGGCGCAACTGGAAAAGTCACTGTCTGAACAGTCGCTTAAAGACAAGTATGAGACACAGCTGAAAGACAGGGATGAGGCCATAGAGCGGTTGCGTGATATGAAAGCCAGACTGTCTACCAAAATGGTAGGCGAAAGCCTGGAGCAGCATTGCGAAACCGAGTTTAACCGCATCCGGCATACAGCCTTTCCCAGAGCGTATTTTGAAAAAGACAATGATGCCCGTAGCGGCAGCAAGGGCGACTATATTTTCAGGGATGTGGACGCCGCCGGGATTGAGTCGGTGTCGATCATGTTTGAGATGAAAAACGAAAATGATGAAACCGCCACCAAGAAGAAAAATGAGGACTTTCTGAAAGAACTGGATAAAGATCGCAACGAAAAGCAATGTGAATATGCTGTACTGGTTTCGTTGCTTGAACCCGACAGTGAGCTTTACAATACGGGAATTGTGGACATGTCACACCGCTTCCCGAAAATGTATGTGGTTCGCCCACAGTTTTTTATTCCCATCATCACCTTGCTTAGAAATGCGGCCCAGAACGCCTTACAGTACAAGTCAGAGCTGGAGCTGGTGAAGGCGCAGAATATAGATATTACCCACTTCGAGTCCGACCTGGATGAGTTTAAGAAAGGCTTTGCACGCAACTATGATTTGGCGTCAAGAAAGTTTAAGACCGCCATTGATGAGATCGACAAAACCATTACACATCTGCAAAAAACCAAGGACGCGCTGTTAGGCTCGGAGAATAACCTGCGATTAGCGAACAACAAGGCCAATGACCTGACTGTGAAAAAGCTGACTAAAAATAACCCCACGATGGCGGAGAAGTTCCGGCAGACCTAGCTTGCGTCGGAGCAGGGCTAACGGGCCGCGTGATTTTTTCTGGCTTACAGGGTGCGAGCGGCCCCCGTTTATTCGGCCAAAATTTCTGGCCAGGCCCAGTTTAAACCCGCCGGGACATGGATGGGCGCAGCAAAGCCGGGATGCGGTGCGCTAGCCTTCTCACGTCACAGAATTCATTTTTTTGTTAGTTGCAGGTTATGTTAAAATCCGAGCGCTTCGCCGCCGTTGGAATAAACTGTGCGGCGAACGTTTGGTTTGCTGTTAGCTGGTCTCCATGACTGTTTAAAACAGTGACCCTTAATCACCTTATGTACCCGATTTAACGAAGAGACTAGCGAAGTGGCTGAGATTATCCCTCCTGAAAAAAATATACCCGCTATCGACAGGCGCTTCTCTGTGGCACCTATGCTGGACTGGACCGATCAGCATTGCCGTTATTTTCTTCGGCTCATCTCCCGTCATGCGCTGCTCTATACCGAAATGGTCACTACCGGCGCATTAATTTATGGCAAGGGCGATTACCTGGCGTTTAACG
>JBPEWW010000147.1:0-4494 GCA_052032275.1 Alteromonas sp.
TGATGGTTCAGCGCCCGGCAAATCGCCACCCGTTGCTGCTCGCCGCCAGAGAGCTGGGCTAGCGGAGCCCCGGCCAGGTGGCTGATATCCATCAGCGCCATCAACCGGTGCTGGTAGTCCGGCTGAAAATTGCCTTTCAGTCTGGCGGTAAAGGCAATGTTGTCCCACACATTAAAACAGCTAAGTAAATTAAATTGCTGATAAACCAGGCCCAGCGACTGCCGGCGGAACGCATCCTGCGCCTGAGAAGGCAGGTCGGACAAAACGTGGTCGCCCAGCTGGATAAGTCCGGCGTCGGCTCTGATAAGCCCGGCTATCACCGATAGCAGCGTTGACTTTCCGCAGCCCGAGGCGCCCTGAATGCTGGCGCTGTGTCCCGCCGGCACGGTGAGAGACAGGTTGTCTAAAATTGGTCCGGCGGCGCCAGGGTAGCGCAGTGTGACCTGATGTAATTGCAGCATGGTGTCTCGTTATTCTGACCGGGCGCTGCAAAGTGGCAGTGCTACTGGTTAATAAAGTTATCCAGATCCTCGCCGGTAATCTTCCTGATTTGCGCGAACAAATACCATAATGCCGCAACCAGTAACACCATACTGGGGATCACAATTACCGGATAGCTAAGTGCCGTCATACGACCCAGTTCTTCGGTGTAGGCCGTTGTACCCGGCTCACTTACCAATATGACTTTGGCCAGAATATAGTTTAGTGCGGAGGATAAAAAGAACGAACTGGCGACGATATACGAGCTGATCGCCACCTTCTTATCGAACTGCCGGCGTTTGCCCTGATGGTCAAGCACTTCATTGAGGTGAGGCCAGTTGATGATCTGGTCGTTCAGAATAAGCAGCTTGACTAACGGTTTTTCAGTAAACTGGGTGATGAGCACAGCCAGTCCTATCAGCGCAGGGATGGCAGCTTCCTTAATGGCAATGTATTCGGCGGGTAACTTAAGCAGGCTGATGCCGCCGGTAAGCACCACGCTGATAATTCCCAGCACCGAAAACATGTTTACCTTGCCGCTGTCTTTAAGATCCCACAGGCCATAACCAATAGGAAAGCTGAGCGCCGCAACAATACTCCATGCCGGGCCTAAATAATCCTCTGCACTGGCGTAACTCATAATGACAACCGGAATGACGATATTAAACGCCATGTTGCCAAAGAAATTCGAGTTTTGTGGCTGTTGCCGGGTCGATGAGGTCATAAGCGTACTTCTGTTACATGTTAACGCTAGTATAAGCGATAGCGCTAGCGCGCCCAAGCCCATGCCGCAATTAAACCACTCACGAAACCGAACAGGTGATACTCAAAGGAAATAAAGCCTTGTGTGGGCAGGACACCGACCAGCATACCGCCGTAGAGCAGCGCGACCAGTACGGATATAATCAGGTAGGGAATTTTTTTACTGACAAACCCGGCCAGCACCAGGAAGCCAAAATAGCCGTACACCATACCGCTGGCGCCAATGTGGTAGGCCTGCCGGCCAAACAGCCACACTGCCAGCCCGGCCAGGATCATGATCGTCAGCGTGGTCAGAACAAACACGCGGTTGCCCCACTGCATGGTTAACCACATAAACAATAGCAGGGGCAGCAAATTAGTAAGTAAATGGGCGATATTGCCATGCAGAAAAGGCGCGGTGAACAGGTAACCAATATGCGACAGGGAACGGGGGACCAGCCCGAACTGATTCAGCAAATTGCCTGTGACCAGATTCACGATTTGCACGCCAATCAACAGTGCGGCGATTATTGCCAGCAGGCGTAGCTGTTTTTTGAGAACAGGGATCTGGCTCATATGATGATATGAGGCAAATAGCGGGACAGGTCCTGGGTAATGCCGGTACTGTCCTCCCGTACTGAGATCCCCGCTGCCTGATTGTCCACCAGCCAGCTGCCGATCAGGGTATAATTATCGTCGAACTTTGGCAGCGGGTGGTACTGTTGCACAATGTACCCTTCGTCGCCGTACGGACCGTCACTAAGCCTTTGCTCCTGACCGTCATCCAGCAACGAAATATTTGCCCCTTCCCGTGAAAACAGCGGTTTCTTTACCCACTTGCCAGCCAGTGACGCGGGCAGTGCGTCGGCAAAAAACGCCGGCAACAAATTGGGGTGGTCAGGAAAGTACTCCCACAGCATCGGCAGTAACGCTTTGTTCGACACCACGGCTTTCCATAACGGCTCGAGCCAGTTCACCGCGGCACCCTGCAGGGCCCCGGCGTAGTCTTCCCGCAACATAAATTCCCACGGATAAAGCTTAAAGCAGTCAGTGATTGGCCGGTTTTCCAGGTCGGTGTAGACACCGGTATCAGATAGCCCAATATCCTCGATAAAAACAAAGTCAGAGTGCAGCCCGGCAGCTTCAGCACAGTCCTGCAAATACTGCACGGTACCGCGATCTTCGTCGGTACCTTTGCAGCAGGCAAAATGAAACTGTGGGGTGGCATAGTGACTGCCGATTTCAGCAAAGCGTGCCACCAGTTTTTCCTGCAAACTATTAAACTGATCGGCCTGGCGGGGCAATATGCCCCGGTCTACCTGTTGCTCAAGCCACAGCCATTGCCAGAATCCGGATTCATACAGGCTGGTCGGCGTGTCGGCGTTATTTTCCAGTAGTTTGGCCGGGCCCTGACCGTCATACACCAAATCCAGCCGTGAGTAGAGGGAAGGGGCGCGGGCCAGCCAGCTGTTTCTCACCTGATCCCAGTGTGGTTCGGGGATAGCAAAGCGCTGCATCAGGGCGTCATCGTTAACGACCTTGTCGACCACATGCAGGCACATCTGGTGCAGCTCGGCGGTAGGATCTTCCAGATCGTTTTCAATCTGGGCAAGCGTAAACTGATAGTACGCAGACTCATCCCAGTAGGGCTCACCATACATTGTGTGATAGTGAAAGCCGTATTCGGCAGCTTGCTGCTGCCAGCCGGGGCGTGGCTGACAACCAGAACGGAACATAGTTATCCGCCCCAGCCGCCGGAGCGGGAGCTGCTGCCCCAGCTTGATTTGGCCCGCACGCTGCTGCCAAAGCCGCCACGACTCATGGTGCGATTTACCGCAGGCTTGGGCTTATAGATATCGGGCCGGACCCGGTAGTTGCGTTTACGGATATCGCCGTTAAATACATAACCATCGGCCGTCACCCAGCGCGAGCGAAATGAAGAGTAAGGCGAGTAGGAGGTATATAAAGGCTGGGAGTAGTAGCGGTTGGGCGACATCAGCTGGCTGACCATAAACCCGGCCATAAACGGCATGAAAAAGCTGCCATTGTTGGTGTCGACATACCGGCACTGATTCTGGCCAAACTCGTATTCACAGTCGTTTTCACGCTGGTAACGCGGTGCGGTTTTAGCGGCTTCCGCCACGGCACTCTGGTAGGCAGC
The DNA here is from genome assembly GCA_052032275.1 of Alteromonas sp. Taxonomy (GTDB): domain Bacteria; phylum Pseudomonadota; class Gammaproteobacteria; order Enterobacterales; family Alteromonadaceae; genus Alteromonas. The sequence continues at coordinate 3,383 of JBPEWW010000147.1, forward strand.
TTCGCAGCGTTGCATGGCATCGGGGAAGTCTTGCTTACATTCATCCAGCGAGGTGTAAATTCGCGCGTCCTGACGGTTGTCGGCACACGCACTGACAAATACGCTGGCGACACCCAGCGCCAGCGGACGTAACGCAAACGCTTTGCGCATTTGTCGCAGATTAATGTGCCGGGTTCGTTTTTGTCGGGTCATGCTGGCCTCCTTAATAGGTCATGCAGGCCGCGTTAAGCAAGCCAACGGCAATGGACATGCATGCCAGCATTATACCTGCCGACACCTCGTTATTATTAATACGCTCGGCGATTTTAGGCATAAATGTGAAGCGTAGCAGGGCAAAAGCCAGTGATTGCGCAACGATTGCCACAACGCCCCAGATGGCAAAGTCGATGAGCGCGATAGAGTTAGAGGCTGCGCCACCCAGTGCGATGGCGAAGCCCACCAGCGCGCCGCCAAATCCAACGGCAGCCGCAATGTTTTTTTCTTGCTTAACCAGCTTCCACTCATCGTGCGGTGTTACAAAGGCGTACACCACTTTGAAGATGAACAGAAAAACAATGGATATGCCGAAATAAATGGCAAAATTATCCAGGCCTGCCAGTGAAGTCATAATGAGATCCATGTGAGTGTTTTCCTCTATCCGTTAATGCGTATATCCGCAGGTTCAATATCAAATCCGGTACTGATCACCAGGCAGCGATCAGCATTGTTGCCAACGATCTTCTCTTCTCCAGCCACCAGCAGCGACTCTGTTCTGCCGTTCTCCAGCGGGCGCTCGTAGAGCATCATAAACTGATCAGTAGTACTTACGTCACCATCTTCTTCATAGGTGGTTTCGGTAACCGCTACGGGCGGGGAGGTGTCACCCACAGCATCCCATACCCGGGTGTACTGGTGGCCCTCAAGCGTATAGGCCGGCTGAGAAATGGTGTTGTTCAGGCAGTCCTGCCACTGTTGCCGGGTACCCACGGTTTGGGTGGAGTAGAAGTGCCACAGTTTCACATCGGTAATGTGGTTTTCAGTATTCCCGCCGTCCAGCACTACCTGTAAAAACGCGTCATCATCGGTATAGAAGCGTAATAATTCCCCGCCACTGTCGAGTGGGGGGGGCCCCC
>JBPEWW010000148.1:0-25661 GCA_052032275.1 Alteromonas sp.
AAGTGATTATTGATATCGTTCCCAATCATGTGGCCAGACAATATGAATCACTGAGCGCGCCGGAAGGTGTCAGTGATTTTGGTGAAAATGACGATACATCGGTCGCATACGCCAGAGACAATAATTTTTATTATGTGGTGGGTGAATCGTTCCGGGTGCCTGAACCTAAAGACGGTTATAAGGTGCTGGGCGGTCATCCTCACCCGATGGCGGATGGGGAGTTTGATGAAACACCGGCTAAATGGACAGGCAATGGGGCCCGTGCCGCGCAACCCGATCAAAATGACTGGTATGAAACGGTTAAAGTCAATTACGGCGTAAAACCTGATGGCAGTTATGATTTCCCCACACTTCCCGATGATTATGCCGACAAAGGCATAGAGGCCCATGCGGCATTCTGGCAGGATAAATCCCTGCCTGATTCCTGGTACAAATTTCGCGATATCGCGCTTTACTGGTTGGACAAAGGCGTAGACGGCTTCCGGTATGACATGGCGGAAATGGTGCCGGTTGAATTCTGGTCATTTCTCAACAGTGCTATAAAAATGCGCGATCCGGATGCATTTTTACTGGCAGAGGTCTATCAGCCACACCTTTACCGGGCTTACCTGAACAAAGGTAAAATGGATTATCTCTACGATAAGGTTGAGTTTTACGACACACTGAAAGCGATTATGCAAGGCAGGGGTAACGTCTCGGATCTGGTAGCCATCCAGCAGGCGCACGGCAAGATAGCCCCGAGCATGCTGCACTTTCTGGAAAATCATGATGAACAGCGTATTGCCAGCCCGGACTTTGCCGGGGATGCAGAGAAAGGTAAACCTGCGCTGGTAGTGTCAGCCCTGATCAGTCGCTCACCAACCATGCTGTATTTTGGTCAGGATGTAGGTGAGGACGGCAGCGAAGAGACAGGGTTTGGCGATCCTACCCGTACCACTATCTTTGATTATGCCGGTGTGCCAGCGCACCAGCGCTGGATGAATGACGGCAAGTTTGACGGGGGGCAGCTCACCGAAAAAGAGCGGTCGCTGCGGGCGTTCTATATCGAAGTAATGCAAATCTCAGCCACGCATCCGGCTATGAATGGTGAGTTTGCCAGTCTGCACGCCAGTAGCCTGAACAATGATAGTGAGTATAGCGAACAACAAATGGCGTTTGTGCGCTACAGCGGTGACAGCCGGTTACTGGTGGTGAGTAATTTTGCCTCCCAGACCCGCTCACTGACCCTGACTGTCCCTGATCAGTTAGCATCACGTCTGGCGCTGGACAACAGCACCCGCTTCAACGCCTTGTTGTCACCTGATGTGGTGGCCACCGTCGGTGAGGACGGACGCGCAATCACGCTGGAGTTAGGGCCGCTGGAGTCTGCTGTTTATGAATTCTAACGTCTATGTGGTGGTAGCTTTGGCGGGATTATTGATGAGCTGCAGTGAGCCGAAGCCGGAAAATAGCCAGCCGCAACTGCCTGCGGATACTGCTCCGTCATCGTCACAGCCAGTCAATGATCACACAGTATCAGAACATGTGTCGGTGCTGCCGGATGCAGTGCAGTATCCCGATGGTACCCACCGACGCATCTGGGTATATCTGCCGCCTGACTACGCCAGCAACACCCGCCGCTATCCAGTGGTCTATATGCACGACGGCCAAAACGTGTTTAGTCAAACAACCAGTTACGCAGGAGAGTGGCAGGTCGATGAAACGCTGGATGCGTTGCATGCCCGCGGCGCAGGCGTACCCATTGTGGTCGCAGTGGATCACGGTGGTGACGCACGGATGCAGGAGTTGAGTCCGTGGACCAATAGCCGCTTCGGGGAGGCAAGCGGTGAAACGTATCTGAGGTTTATCACTGATACCGTCAAACCCTATATTGATAGCCATTACCGTACCCGCCCCTCTGCTGCACATACCGGCATTATGGGCAGTTCAATGGGCGGACTTATGTCCCATTATGCCATTGTGGCCAGGCCGGACATATTCTCCCGGGCGGCGGTATTTTCCCCCTCGTTCTGGTACTCACAGAGTAGCTTTCAGTTTGCCGAACAACACCCGTTACCCGACAGCCACCGTGTGTATATGAATGTAGGGGAGAAAGAGGGCAGTCAGATGGTTGATGGCATGCAGGCGATGGCCAGTCTGCACCGTGCCCAGCAACACCCCGACGAGGCACTTAGTACCAACGTGGTGGCTGACGCTGAACACAATGAAACACTCTGGCGGGAGCAGGTGACCCCTGCGCTGGCCTTTCTGGGCTTACTCACCAATTTTGACAATAATGCAGAATAACACCATGAATAACGTTTTATCCGGGCTCCTGATAGGGCTGAGTATGGCTTGCGTGTCGCTGACCACGCTGGCGCAGTCACTGGTTTCACACTCTGTAAATGACCAGCGTGTGCAGTTTGTGCTGAACGATAACAGCAAGGTGAGGTTGTCGTTTCTCACCCACAATACGGTGGAAGTGCTTTATCGTGCCGGTGAACAACAACTGCCGTCAATGGCGTTGCCCGCCGATGTCTCTGTTATGCCGGTAGAGGTGACAAAGACGCAGGACGGCTTTCGCTTTAGCCATGGCCGGGTAACTGCGCGGGTGTACGACTCGCCGTTTCGCCTGGCGTTCTATTTTGATAATGAGCACCGGCTGAGTGAAGAGCGGGGTTTTTTTCATATAGACAGCCTGCGGGGTTTCCGCTTTGCCCTACAGCCGGAAGAGCAGCTTTACGGCGGCGGACAACGGGTGCTGGGTATGGACCGCAGAGGCCACAGAATGCCGCTGTACAACCGTGCGCACTATGGGTATACCACTGACTCTAATCAAATGTATTATTCGCTGCCTGCGGTTATGTCATCGGAAAAGTATGCCGTGGTGTTTGACAATTCCGCGTCCGGCAACCTGGATATTGGCCACAGTGAGCCAGATGTCCTGCAGTTCGATGCACGCGCGGGGCGCGCCGCCTATCTGGTGACGCTGGGTGAAAACCTCGCAGATATATCCCGCAATCTGGTGTCGGTAACCGGCAAACAACCGCTACCCCCGCGCTGGGCGCTGGGTAATTTCGCCTCCCGTTTCGGTTACCGAAATGAGACACAGACCCGAGATGTCGTCACCCGGTATCAGCAATCTGACATTCCGCTGGATGGGGTGGTGCTGGACTTATACTGGTTCGGTAAAGATGTTAAAGGCCATATGGGAAACCTGAGCTGGGATCGCGAGGCCTTTGCGGACCCTGAGGGTATGATGGCGGACTTCCGCGAACAGGGGCTCCAGACCATTGTCATTACCGAGCCTTTTGTGCTGACCAGCTCTTCACAGTTTGACAGCGCGGTGCAGGCTGACGCCCTTGCCACAACACTGGATGGCGACGTTAAAACCTTCGACTTTTATTTTGGCAATACCGGGTTAGTTGACATTTTCAGCCCGGCCGGTCGGAATTGGTTTAAACAGTATTATACGAAGCTGGCAGAGCAGGGAGTAGCAGGCTGGTGGGGCGACCTGGGTGAGCCGGAAGTGCATCCCGGTGATACCCTGCATAACGTCGATGGGACGCTCTATACTGCAGATGCGGTACACAATGCTTATGGCCACCGGTGGGCTCAGATGGTGTACGAGCACAGCCTGGAAATACAGCCACAGAAGCGCCCGTTTGTATTAATGCGCAGTGGTTTTGTGGGTAGTCAGCGTTTTGGCATGATCCCATGGACCGGGGATGTGAGCCGCAGCTGGGGAGGCCTGAAGCCGCAGGTTGAGCTGGCACTGCAAATGGGCGTTTTTGGCCTCGCATATACCCACAGTGATCTCGGAGGCTTCGCCGGCGGCGACAAATTTGATGCTGAATTATATCAGCGCTGGCTGCAGTTAGGCGTATTCTCGCCGGTGTTTCGGCCGCATGCCCAGGAAGATATCGCGCCGGAGCCGGTCTACCACGACCAGCAAACAGTATCCCAGGCCCGTGACCTCATACGTCTGCGGTATCAGATGTTGCCGTATAACTATGCTCTGTCCATTGAAAACAGTCTGACCGGGATGCCGTTGATGCGTCCGCTCTCTTTTTATCACGAGGGCAGTGCATGGTTTGAGAATAAGGACAGCTTCTATTGGGGGGAGAGCCTGCTGGTGTCGCCCGTCACCGAACCCGGTGTGAGCGAGTGGATCGTCGATCTGCCGCCAGGAACCTGGTATCACTTCTATACCGATCAGCTGTTTACCGGCGGTAAACCGGTGTCAGTGCCGGCCTCCATAACGCAGATCCCGGTTATGGTGAAAAGCGGCGGTGTAATACCGATGCTGGATGTTGCCAGTACCACTGGTGAGGCGGATTTCTCAACCATGACAATGCACGTGTGGGCCGGCGAGCCTGGCGTTGAGCATCAGTATCGCTACTATGAGGACGACGGTAAGCGCGTTAATTCACTGGCTGACAATGCCTTTATGACCGGCCAGGTTATCCATCAGCGTCAGTCTGATAGTATGCGTGTGAACATGCTCACCACGGGCGGTTATGACAGTATGCCTGCCAGCAGAGCGCTGACATGGGTGCTGCATGGACTGCCTGCACAGCCTGATCATGTCATGATGGCAGAGAAAAAGGCGGTGAGCACCCGTCAAAACAGTGAAGTGTACTGGGATACGTCTTCGCATACACTGCATATCAGACAACCACTACACGGGAACAGCCAGTTTACTGTGCATTGGTAACTGTTTAAACATAGTCGCTGTAAAGCGGTCATCGAAACGCCGCCCGGCTGCACGCCGGGCGGCGTTTTTTTATGTTACAGCGTGCAATGCCGCCGAATGGGGCAGGAATGCTTCGCCCCATCGGGTCAGTTTGGCCTGAATGGCCGGCAACGCAGAGGCCATGGGTGTTTGCCGCGACGGGTATTGCTGGTAGCCACTGAGCAGACAGTACCAGGAGACTGGCGAATAGTATTGGCCGATGTTTGCCTGTTCAATAAACTGGATGAGGTTGCCGCCCTCCTGCCAGCATTGCAGCAGCGCCTGCAGAGTGGGTGAGCGTCTGGCTTCATGTCGTACCGCCTCCCAGTAAGCGCCGTGCCGTGCCGACAGGATATAATGCGCGACGATATAATCACGTATGCCATCGAAGCGACTGGCAATCAGTTGATTAAACTGGTGCTGATGTTGTGCACTGTAGTTACCCGCTGACCAGGCCGACAAAAACTGCTCTACAGTTTCCTGCACAAGGTGCAGGGCAGTGGCTTCAAGCGGTTCAATAAAGCCCTGACTCAGCCCGACTGCCAGGCAATTTTGTGACCAGCACTGACTGACCCGGCCTACCTTCATTGCGATATGCCGGATGCTGGCTTCATTAATCTGTTCCCGGCCGAGTTGGGCAATCAGGCGATCAGATGCGTCATCAGGGCGCTCAAAAGCAGAGGAATACACGTAGCCATTGCCAACCCGGGTGGTGAGTGGGATAGACCAGCGCCAGCCGTTGGCCATCGCTATGGATCGCGTGGCCGGTAAAGGCGGCGCGCTCGCGCCGGTGGCCACTGCCACTGCCTGGTCATTGAACAGGCAGTCGGCGTAGCTGATAAAGGGAACGCCCAGCACACCTTGCAGCAGGCGGCTGTTAAATCCGGTGCAGTCAACGAAGTGATCTGCTACGACGGTATCACCATTGGCCAGATGAAGACTGGCAAGGTCGCCCTGCGGGTTACGCGTAACCTCTTCAATGGTGCTTTGTATATGCCTTACGCCCAGTTTTGCAGAGATATTTTTTAAAAAGTCAGCCAGCTTGCCGGCGTCAAAATGATAGGCGTAGTTGATGGCGACAGGAGACTCACCGGTGCGCAGTTTCGGGGCTTTGTGGTGGCGCGTCAGCCAACTGGCGAGGAAGTAGTCATCGGACACTGTATGGCAAGCCTCTCCCTGCCGGCGGCGCTCACAGGCAATCAGAAATTCACGGGCTGTCGCGTGGTCGATGGCGCTGGGAAATGGATGGAAATAACCGGGTGTATTTTCGCTGTACCACTGATCGAACTGAATGCCATTTTTATAAGTGGCACTGCACGCTGCCATCCATTCAGCCTCTTCTATACCTAACGTAGTGAACAGCTGTTTCAGGTGCGGTGTCGACCCTTCGCCCACCCCTATGGTCGCGATGTGCGGCGACTCTATCAGGGTAACGCGGGTGTGAGCCTGGCGGAAATGATGACTGATCAGGCTGGCAGCTATCCAGCCAGCGGAACCGCCTCCGGCTATAACAATGTGGTTGGGATAATCTGAATTATTCACGGGTGCGGTCATCGCTTAGTTAAATGTTCATTGAAAAAATCATCTGCTGTCGCTGATATTATTGATTTCACTGGCCTGCAGCGGTGAATACGTATGCAGTAGGTTGGTCTGCAGACGCGACAAAGGTAGTATTTACGTCTATCTTAACGTCCTGTTAACACTGATGGGAAGTCCGGTGTACAAATTTATCACACCCCTGGTGAACCAGGGCACTGTGAGCCTGTTTTCGCTACGTACAGGCTGACACGGAACGGGCAAGCTAAAGGAGCAATGAGATGCGTTATTGTGTAATAGGTGCCACAGTCGCCGCCACGCTGTCATGGCCAGTGCAGGCTGTAGAGGTCTCACCACCGAGCTGGTGGGCAGGCATGGTGACGCCCACCGTGGAACTGATGATCCATGAAGCTGGTATTGCTGATGCCAGGGTGACAGTAGACTATCCCGGTGTGAGTATCGTTTCCAGTGACCGGGAGGACAGCAATAACTATTTGTTTGTCACCTTGAATACCGAACATGCCAGGCCCGGTGACATTCCGCTGACATTCACTTTTAATGATCGTGACCCCGTGACAGTGAGCTACCCGCTACAGGCCCGTGAACCCGGTTCCGCGCAACGGGAAGGGTTCAATCAGACCGATGCCATCTACCTTATTACGCCGGATCGGTTTGCTAACGGCGACGTGTCGAACGACTCCGTGGCCGGCTATGCGGACAAGGTCAACCGTGACGCCAAGGGAGGCCGTCATGGCGGTGATATCCAGGGCATGATCGACCGCCTCGATTACATCAGCCACATGGGATTCACTCAGGTCTGGACCATGCCATTGCTGGAAAACGCCATGGATGCTTACTCCTATCACGGTTACTCAACCACCGACTACTACCAGATTGATCCCCGGTTTGGCAGTAACGAGCTCTATCGCTCATTCAGCCAACAAGCTGAGCAGCATGGGGTAGGCGTGATAATGGATGTGATCCTGAATCATATTGGCAGTGGTCACCCATGGATGCAGGATCCGCCGGCTGACGACTGGATAAATAACGCCGGCAAGTTTGTTCCGACCTCGCATCGGCGTGAGGCGTTACATGATCCCCATGGTGTCCAGTCAGACAAAGTGGCCTTCAATGATGGCTGGTTTGTGCCCACCATGCCGGATTTGAACCAGCGTAATCCGCACCTGGCCCAGTACCTGATTCAAAATGCAATCTGGTGGGTAGAATATGCCGGTCTCAGCGGTATTCGGGTAGATACCTACTCCTATTCAGATAAAGCGTTTTTGTCTGACTGGACCGCCCGTCTGATGACGGAATATCCGAACCTGAATATCGTTGGCGAGGAATGGTCAGTCAACCCACTGATCACTGCCTACTGGCAGGCAGGCTCAAAGCGCCACGATGATTACGAAAGCGCATTGCCCAGTGTTATGGACTTTCCGCTGCAGGCTACCCTGACTGCAGCATTAAAGAGCACTGAAAGCTGGTCATCAGGATTGCGCTCGCTGTATGAAATCCTGGCCAGTGACTTCGTCTACGGCGACCCCTACAATCTGGTGGTATTTGCAGATAATCACGATATGAGCCGTATTTACTCGCAGCTGGATGAAAACCCGGCGTTGTGGGATATGGCGATGACCACAATACTCACTATGCGTGGCATTCCGCAGGTGTTTTACGGCACGGAAATTCTCATGGCAAACCCAGGAACCGACGATCACGGTATTATCCGCAGCGACTTTCCTGGCGGCTGGCCGGATGACACGGTGAATGCTTTCACGGGTGACGGGCTGACCGAGCAGCAGCGGTGGGCGCAACAGCGTACCCGGTCACTGTTAACGCTTCGTCAACAGTATCCGCAGGTTTTTGCCGGTGAGCTGACGCACTATACGCCTAATGACGGTATCTATGTGTATTTTCGCCACACGGCTGAGCCTGACGACAGCCGCGTAATGGTCGTTCTGAATAAAAACGCAGAGCAGAAAGCATTGCCCCTGGCGCGCTTTTCGTCCATGTTAACGGGTTACAACAGCATTCGACGCCTCGGTAAGTCGCAACAACAGCTAACCGAAAGTCTGGATTTACCGGCGACGTCCGCGACAGTGTGGATCATTGAATAAAGCGGCGTAGCGAGAGCGCGCGTCGACAACAATAACAAGAGTATTATATGCAAACACAACAACCTCGTTTGAATTTCTGGCAGATATGGAATGTCAGTTTTGGTTTTCTGGGGGTGCAATTCGGCTTTGCGCTGCAAAATGCGAACGTCAGCCGCATTCTTTCTGACCTGGGCGCGGATCTGCATTCGCTTTCATTGTTCTGGCTGGTGGCACCTATCATGGGGCTGTTGGTACAGCCTATTGTTGGATCGGCATCGGACCGCACCTGGAACCGGCTGGGACGCCGCCGGCCGTTTATTCTCGCCGGGGCTATTGCCGCAGTCGTGGGGATGGTGCTGTTACCGAATGCCCCCATCTTTGTGGCTTTTATGGCACCGATGATCATGGGGGCCATGATGGTGGCGCTGATGGATGCGTCGTTCAATGTTTGTTTTCAGCCTTTCCGTTCGCTTGTGTCGGATATGGTGCCGGCTGAACAACGCAATATTGGTTATTCGGTGCAGTCTCTGCTTATCAATATTGGTGCAGTGATTGGCTCTATTTTGCCATTTGTGCTGACCAACGTGGTGGGGCTGTCAAATACTGCGCAGCTGGGTGAAGTTGCCCCGTCTGTGGTCTGGGCTTTCTATATCGGTGCCACGGTGTTATTAGGCAGTGTTATCTGGACGGTGGTGCGTACAAAAGAATATTCCCCTGAAGATTACTATCGCTACAAGGGCGTGAAACCGGAAGAGATTGATCAGGTAGAAGCCAAGCCGCCGTTTAAGGAGCGCCTACAAGGCTTCTTTGTGCTGGTAGTGAATATGCCTAAAACTATGAAACAACTGGCTGTGGTGCAGTTTTTCTCTTGGTTTGCGCTTTTTATTATGTGGGTCTATACCACGCCGGCCATCACTCAGCATATCTGGAACGTGGATAAAAAGTGGTTCGACCCGGACTTCATCGCCACCGTCCCTATGGTACCTGAAACAATCGTTATGGCGAAAGGTGCTGCCGGTGACTGGGTAGGGATCCTGTTTGCCGCTTACTCTGTGTTCGCGGCAATATTTTCTATTTTTCTTGCTAAGCTGGCAGACAAAGTAGGACGTAAACTGGTGTATGCCGGCTCGCTGGCGCTGGGCGGGATAAGCTACGTCAGCTTCCTGTTCTTCCAGGATCTGACCTCTGTGAATGTGAATCTGCTAATCACTGAAGTGACTGTACCGGCCGGTGCCGTTAACCTTATGCTGCCTATGGTGGGTATTGGTATTGCCTGGGCGGCTATCCTGGCGATGCCGTATGCCATGCTGGCCGGTGCGTTACCACCCAATAAAACCGGTGTTTACATGGGCATTTTCAATTTTACCGTGGCCGCACCGCAAATTGTCTCGGGGCTTACCGCAGGCTGGATCCTCAGTAGCGCGTTCGATAATGACGCCAAATACATCATTGTGGTCGCGGGTGTCTCGATGTTGCTGGGTGCACTTGCCGTATTCTTTGTAAAAGAGCCCGATGAACTGCCACCCCCCGTCATTGAAGGAGAAAACTCATGAAGGCGATCCAGTATACAGCCGTGGCGGCAGCCATCATTGGCACCTTGTCAGGCTGTGCGTCGACACAAAATTCGCAGGGGCAAACCCAACAGACAGAGGCGCCAGCCCAAGCCTACTATGGCACGCAGGAGCCGTTCGCCGCAGAGGCGGTATACTTTGTGGTTACTGACCGGTTTGTAGACGGCGACCCTGAGAACAATCACGAAGATCAGGGCGGTGAGTATCCCACATGGAACCTGCGCCTGGACGGCCCGGACGGCAAACACGCCAATGTGGGGTATATGGGCGGCGACCTTAAAGGTATTCTGCGTAATGCAGCGTATATTAAGGACATGGGATTTACCGCCGTGTGGATGACCCCCGTAGTGGATAATCCTGACCAGGCATTCTCTGGCGATGAGCAAATCACCTATGGTGGACAGTTCAAAGACGGCGGCAAAACCGGCTATCATGGTTACTGGGCGACCAACTTTTATCAGCCCGATGAGCATCTGATTAGTGATGATCTTTCGGTAAAAGATTACACCCACGCAATGAAATCTCAGTTTGGACTGAAGTCAGTGTTTGATATCGTGGCTAATCATGGATCTCCCAGCTTTACTATGCCGGAAGATCAGCCTGGCTACGGTGAGCTTTACGATAAAGACGGAAACCTGGTGGCTGATCACCAGAACCTCCATCCGGAAGACTTACAACCTGAAACGAATCCGCTGCATGCGTTTTTCCATCCCTACCCGGATCTGGTCAAACTGTCCAACCTGGACGACACCAACCCGGATGTCCGGGATTACCTGATTAATAGCTATCTGTACTGGATAGAGCAGGGTGCAGATGCATTTCGAATCGATACCATCCGCCATGTCCCTCATGCTTTCTGGAAAGAAGCGTCTGATCGTATTCGGGAGCAGCACCCGGGCTTTTACATGTTTGGCGAAAGCTTTCAGTACGACGCCAACTTTATCGCTCAGCATACCCAGCCCAAAAATGGCCAGATCAGTGTGCTTGATTTCCCGATGCAGAAAGCCATGTTGAAAGTATTTGAGAAACCCACCGAATCAGACTTTGCTGACATGAAAGATGTGCTGCATTTGACCCATGGTCCGTACCATAATCCATACGATCTGACGACGTTTTACGATAACCATGACATGCCGCGGATGAACGCCACGGATGACGGATTTATCAATGCCCACAACTGGTTGTTTACCGTGCGTGGTATCCCGGTGGTGTATATGGGGTCAGAAATTGGTTACATGCGAGGGACCGGCGAGCATGCAGGCAACCGTAATTATTATGGGCAGGATAATATCGACGGCGCGCCACAAAGCGCTATCTATCAGGAATTGAAAGCCATCGCTAATGTGCGTCAGGCTGTCCCGGCCTTGCAGAGTGGTTTACAGGTAAACGTAAGCCTGGCGGGCAATAAAGCGGTGTTCTACCGCGTATTACAGGATGCGGATGCTCAGCAAACGGCACTGGTGTTACTCAACAAGGGAGATGCGCCGGCCAATTTTAACGTGAATCAGTATATGCAGGCAGGGACCTGGCAGGAACAACTCTCTGGCACCAGTATCACACTGGCTGAGGGGGAATCTCTGCAAACCGCCGTTGATGCGAATGGTGTTCAGGTGTGGGTCAGAGAAGGGCAGGTAAGCAATGCTGAGCTTGCCGCCACCCTGGCTGCGCAGATGGAAGTGCAATAACTCTGCATCAACTGGCCAGGCACTGCATAAGGGTGAAACAGGGTTTCACCCTTATTGGTTGCTAAGCAAGGTTAGTCAGCGCTGTCCCTGGTGCCGCAGGACTGGCGGACAATCAATTCGGCGGGCATAAGGTAGTCGTCCACCGCTTTATTATTGATGGCGCTGATTAACGCATTAACCAACAGCTCGCCAGCACGCCGCGTATTTTGTTGCACAGTGGTCAGACTCGGGGTAGCAAACGCTGACACGGGGATATTGTCATAGCCCACCACCGCGATATCTTTGCCTACTGTCAGTGACGTATTTCGCAGCGCTTTAATGACCCCAAGGGCAATGCTGTCAGAGGCACACACCACAGCGTCAGGCAGATCACTCTGGGCCAGCAGTGTTTGCATGGCATCAAAGCCGGCATCTTCCGTGGAAATGGCATCTATACGTGGCAGGTCATCGTGCAGCAGTCCGGCGTTGTGCAGCGCGCTCAGGTAGCCCTGATGCCGGGCCATAAACTCCGGTGCATGCCCGCCTGCGTCGCCAATGAAGGCAAACTGGCGATGACCCAGCGAGAGCAGATGTTCGGTAACATCATACCCACCCTGAAAGTTATCACAGCCAATACTAATACCGGGATAGTCTGCGTCATGCGCGCCCCAGCGCACAAAGTGGGTGCCCTGTTCCTGTAGCTGCGCAAGCTTAGTGCGGTAGGCTGTATAATCGCCGTACCCTAACAGAATGATACCATCTGCTTTATTGGAGTCCTCATATTCTGCGTGCCAGTCGTCCTCCAGGTTCTGAAAAGAGACCAGTAAGTCGTAGTTGGCAGTCGCACAAGCGCGGGTGATGCTCCCCAGCATGGACAGAAAAAACGGATTAATCATCGAGTCATCTGAGGTGGGATCCTCAAAAAGCAGCAGGGCGATAGTGTTGCTTTTCTGTTTGCGCAGGTTGCTGGCATTTTTGTCGACTTTGTAATTAAGTTCCCGTGCAATTCTCTGAATGCGTTCGCGGGTTTCCTTGTTGACCAGCGGACTGTTACTTAACGCACGAGAGACGGTGGACTGAGATACACCAGCCCGGTGGGCAATATCGAAGGACGTAGCTTTTTCTTTCATGGACACCAAGTCTTAACGCGACGAGTGGTTCGTCATTAGAAAAGAGGTTACCATAGTTTTTATAAGGGTAAGATGAAATTGACAGTTGCCCGGACTGGCTGGGGAAATTATCGCCGCTTCGCTTTTTATTTGTACAGTCAGTGACGCACAATCAAGAAAACGTAGTTGCTACAGATCACCTGATGGTATACTGGCAGCTATCTATTTAATTATAAATTTCAAGGGGAAGTAGCGAATGGCCGAGACTGAACACCGTCCGACCAACTTTATTCGTCAGATCATCGATAAAGATTTGGCCACGGGCCAGCACGAGAGCATCAGGACGCGTTTCCCGCCCGAACCCAACGGGTTTCTGCATATCGGCCATGCGAAGTCTATCTGCCTGAATTTTGGTATTGCAGAGGATTATCAGGGCTCATGTAACCTTCGTTTCGATGATACTAACCCGGCAAAAGAAGACATTTCCTTTGTAAACTCCATTAAGGAAGATGTGCATTGGCTGGGTTTTGAATGGGCCGGTGAGGCACGCTATTCGTCTAATTATTTTGACCAGTTGCATGGCTTTGCTAACGAGCTTATCGACAAAGGGCTGGCCTACGTTGATTTCTCTGCCCAGGACGCTGTGCGGGAGATGCGTGGGACATTAACAGAGCCGGGTAAAAATAGCCCGTATCGCGATACAGACGTTGCCACGAATAAAGCGGAATTCGCTAAAATGACCGCGGGCGAGTACCCTGAGGGCCATTGTAGTCTGCGCGCAAAAATTGACATGGCATCGCCATTTATGTGCATGCGCGACCCGGTGATATACCGGGTCAAGCACGCCCATCATCATCAGACCGGTGATAAATGGTGTGTGTACCCCATGTACGATTTCACCCACTGTATTTCGGATGCGCTGGAGGGGATTACGCACTCGCTGTGCACGCTGGAGTTTCAGGATAACCGGCGTTTGTACGACTGGGTGATCGACAATATTTCAATTGATTGTACGCCCCGCCAGTACGAATTTTCCAGGCTGAATCTGGAATATACGGTGTTGAGTAAACGTCGTCTCATTCAGCTGGTGGAAGAAAACCACGTCAGCGGCTGGGACGATCCGCGCATGCCGACGATTGCCGGTTTGCGTCGTCGCGGTTATACCCCTAAATCGGTGCGCGAATTCTGTAAACGTATTGGCGTAACCAAAATGGATAACATGGTAGAAATGTCCATGTTGGAAGCGTGTATACGTGAAGAACTCAATGTGAGTGCGCCCCGCGCCATGGCGGTGTTAAACCCCATCAAGCTGGTGATAGAAAATTTCCCGGAAGGCGAGGCCGAAACACTGACTGCGCCGAATCATCCGAATGATGAGTCGATGGGCACACGCTCAATATCATTCAGCCGGGAAGTCTGGATTGAGGCCGAAGATTTCCGGGAGTCTGCAAATAAGAAATTCAAACGTCTGGTGCTGGATAAGGAAGTTCGGCTTCGAAATGCCTACGTGGTGAAAGCCGAACGGGTAGAAAAAGATGCCGAGGGTAATGTGACTACGGTATTTTGCAGTTACGATGCAGATACGCTGGGTAAAGATCCTGCCGATGGCCGCAAGGTGAAAGGGGTGATCCACTGGGTAGACGCCGCGACCGCGCAACCTGCTGAGTTTCGTCTTTACGACCGGTTATTCAATGTCCCTAATCCTGCTGCACAGGAAGACTTCGTGGATGCCATTAACCCGGAATCATTGACCGTGTGTAAGGGCTGGGTGGAAGCAGGTTTGCACAACACTCCGCCTGCGTGCGGGGCATGGCAGTTTGAACGCACTGGCTATTTCTGTGTGGATCCTGACTCACAACCTGACTTACCGGTATTTAACCGGACGGTAGGGCTACGGGATACGTGGGCAAAAATAGCTGATTAAACGGCGCTGAACGCTAAAAAGGCTGCTAATTAGCAGCCTTTTTTCGTTGTGTTACTGTTCCATCGCTGCCAGCGCACTACCTGATAACGCTATTTAGGCTGACAATCCAAAGACTGCCCGTTGACCTGCGCACTTTCATCACCCATCAGATACAGGTACAGCGGCATAATTTGCTCAGGGGTTTTCAACGTGTCCGGATCCTCCGCCGGGAACGCCTTCGCGCGCATATCGGTACGGGTCGCGCCAGGATTAATGCAGTTAAACCGCACTGACTTGTTTTTGTATTCATCAGCGAGCACCTGCATCATACCCTCAGTAGCAAATTTCGAGACCGCATATGTGCCCCAGAATGCGCGTCCTTTGCGTCCCACACTGGAGGTAGTGAATACCACAGAGGCGGCTGCCGCTTCTTCCAGTAAGGGCAACAGCGCCTGGGTCATATAGGTTGCCCCAGTCACATTGACCTGCATGACTTGCTGCCACTCTTCGGCACTGATGTCCTTAAATACACCCAGGTGCCCCAGCAGAGAGGCATTGTGCAGCACCCCATCCAGGGTACCGAACTGATCCCGGATGGTATCCGTCATACTTTTATAATGGCCGGGTGTGGCGCCTTGTAAATCAAGGGGAATAATGGCCGGTTCGGCATGCCCGGCCTGCACAATCTCATCATACACGGCTTCGAGTTTTGCTACCGTTCTGCCTAATAAAATACAGGTGGCGCCGTGGGCGGAGAAAGTCCTGGCCGCCTGGGCCCCGATGCCTGCGCCAGCACCGGTGATTAAAATTGTTTTGCCGGTCAGTAAGTCCGCCGGCGCCTGATAGTTATTCATAAACGGGTTCCTTGTAACCTGAGGACACGTGTGGGCTGAAAGTGAATAGCCCCCGATGATACGCGCTGGGGATCGTAAGTAAACGGCATCACTGAAAAAAAATAATTGCGTAAATACGCTTACAAATAGTTAACAAACCTTTGCAAAGTCTCAGTAAAGTCAATAAGATTGAGCTATATCCAACTGGTCTAACATGTTTAAAACTTTTCTGACATTGTGTTAACAAAGCGGTGCGGTATGGACGGCAAATCCGGACAGCCAGGTTTTAAACACAGAATAACAACAAAGTCTTTGTAGGGAGAAAGAATGAGAAAACTCTTTATCAGTTCCAGTGTTGCTGTGGCACTGGGTCTAACAGGATGTGGCGGTTCGGGTGAATCTTTTGACGATATCCAGGCCGAAACTCCCGTGCAAACGCCAAACTCTCGTATCGTCTTTGACCCGGCCAATGGGAATCTGAACGTACCAAACGATTTACTGATGCTGCCAGGCGATGACGGCTTTTTTGACTACACGCTCAACATCCCTGTTGCTGACCCCACAGACTTTGGTGACCCGCAGAACGCCCTGAATGTGCTGGATGGCTGGTCAACGCAACATCCTTTTGTGATCAATATCGAAACTGCTGCAGACGTGGCCATTGATGCAAGCACGTTATCTGCCGGTATCCACCTGTATGAAGCCACACTGGGTCTGGATCAGAGTGTACCGGAATGTGCGGCCATTCAGATCCCTTCGGCAGGCTGTTTGTTAGGTGATAAGTTACAATTCGGCGTGGATTACGTGCTGTCATTGCAGGACGCGGACACCGTCACCGTGGTGCCTTTGCGTCCGTTCAAAGCCGCGCAGGGGCACATGCTGGTCATGACCACGGCATTAAAGGACACCAGTGGCAAAGCCATTCAGGGCTCGACGACCTGGGACTTAGTCCGTCAGGATATCGACACCATGCCGTTGTCCAGCGATTCTCAGCTGCAATTACAAACACTGGTAAACACACTCATCGACCCGCTGCTGGGTGCCGGCTACGAGCGTGAAGAAATCACGTATGTGTCAGCCTTTACCACACAGTCCACCGATGTCTCACTAAATACCATTAAACAGGTGATGATCAGTGAGTTTGCCGCGCGGGCCAATGCCGGTGATCCTAACGCTGGCGAAGCACTGCCGGTGATTGTCGCCGGTGATGCCGAAGGGCCGCAAAATGCCATGGAAGCATTGAATCTGGTCAATGACGAAACCCTGGCCGGTGCGGTTGCCCAGGGCATAGCCGGTTTGCCACCAGAGGCGGCAGGACTTATCCCGGTAATTGAAAGTACCGATTTTAGTGCGCTGCAAACCTGTGGCGGCTTACTCGGCACCGTGTCTGGCAACTTGTCGGCATCATGGGGCGCAGTTAACGATTTCGCCGTTGCAGTAAGCACCGGTATCCTGACTCAGGTAGGGCCATTTTGTGCCGCGCAACGATACGAAGGCACTGTGTCATTACCTTACTTTTTGGGAGTCCCGGGTGCGGAAAACCCACTGGCACCAGTGAATCAGTTCTGGCAGGCGGCGTGTGACAGCGGCATCGTGCTGGCAGGCGCACCTGATGAGGTACTGGCGGCGGCCACTCCGGGCCCCAACAATGAATTGTGCAGCAATTTTGGCCTGGCCGATCTGCGTGTAAATGGCGAAATGCTTGACAGTGCGCGTAATATCACCCGCTTCAATCCATTCCCGCAGCCGCAGGGTGGCAATATGGGCGAAGAAACACTGGATGTGCAAATTACAGTACCGGATGTTGCGGTGGCTGCAGGCTTAGGTTTCGCTATTGAGAAACCAGAAGCCGGCTGGCCGGTGGTTATTTTAGCCCACGGTATCACCAGACAAAAAGAAGACATGCTGGCTATCAGTGGTACGCTGGCCCTGGCAGGCATTGCCTCGGTGGCCATTGACCACCCGCTGCACGGCAGCCGCGGCTTCGATCTGGATGGGGACGGCGATGATGAAATCAATGCCACCACAGTCAGTGCCACCCACTATATGAATCTGGCGAGCCTGCCTACTGCACGTGATAATCTGCGTCAGAGTGTGTCTGACTTGCTGGGTCTGCGACTGGGCCTGAACGCCGTGGTAGATACCACTGCAACCCAGGCTATTGACTTTGATATGTCGCGGGTATCTGTCATGGGGGTTTCGCTGGGAGCTATGACCGGCGGGAATTTTGCCGCCGTCGCCAACTCCACCATGGGTGAGCAACTGGGCGCGCTGGACGGCATGTATGCGGTTAATGAGGCGTCGTTAGAATCACCCGGCGGTGGCGTCGCACAATTCTTGATTGAGTCGCCCTCATTCGGGCCGTTAATTAAAGGGTTGCTGCTAAGTGAGGCATCACCGGAGTTTCAGGCGCTGCTGACTCAACTTTACGGCACCACAGATGTAAGCGAGGAGCAACTGGTTCAGGCTGTCAGTACCTTCATGGGAGCGTTAGACAGTCAGCAAGCGGCAGCAGTCAATGCCATCTTTGCCGAGTTTGCCTTTGCCGCTCAGACGGTAATGGACGCTGGCGACCCGAATAACTATGCAGCGACACTCGGTGCGACCACACCGGTTCACATGATGAGTGTAGTCGGGGATGGTGGCGAGAACCTGCCGGATCAGGTTATTCCGGTAACCACCGCATTGCCATTGGCGGGTCAGGCCGGCCTGGCACAAATCATTGGTCTGGAGCAGGTGTCATCGACAGTGACCTCTACCGATCCGGTCAGTGGCTGGGTGCAGTTCTTAGAAGGGGCCCACGGGTCGAGCCTGAATCCTGCACCAAGTGCTGCGGTGACTGAGGAGATGCAGCGTGAGGTGGCGGGCTATATTGCCAGCGAAGCACGTGTTCTGCCAATCACCAACGAGGCTGTGGTGGCAAACTAAGTCAGTCTCGTAACAGCAATAAAAGCCGGGCAAATGCCCGGTTTTTTTATGCCCGCTGTAGCGGGCGGATTGTTCGTTAATCAATTGTTAATAGGTCTGACCTGTGGTAAATGTATTACAGGGTGGCCAGATAAACGCAGCCTCCGGAAGTGGAACTAAATCAATAAAGGATGAATTGTGAAAACCAACACGCGACTTTCATTTATCGCCAGAAGCACACTGGCAATGAGCGTTACCCTTGCCCTGGCAGCCTGTGGTGGCAATGATAACGATTTTAGCAATGTGACGCCGCCGCAACAGCCAGCGCCACCTCCGCCGGTTGCTGAACCGGCTCCTGTTACTGCGTTCGCGCCCGGTGGGACGCTGGCTGCGGACATCACGTGGACCACCTACGGGGTGCCACATGTCAAAGCCGACAGCCTGGAGAGCATGGCGTATGGGGTAGGCTATGCATTCGCAAAGGACAATCTGTGTGTACTGGCCGATCAAATTGTAAAATACAATTCGCAACGGGCGCGGTTTTTCGGACCCGACATGCAGCCTGGCAGTGGGGACGCTGCCCACCTGATCAATGATTTTGGTTATCTTACGCTGGGGATCCGGGAATTAGCAGAACAGAATCTGCCGCGAATGTCTGCCAATAGCCGCGCTATGTTTCAGGGCTACACCGCTGGCTATAACAAGTACCTGGCCGAGACGCCAGTGGCAGAACAGGATCCGCAGTGTGCAGGCCAGCCCTGGGTAACGGAAATAAACAGTGTCGACTTACTGACTTACTCCCTTGGTGTCGCCTTGCTTCCGGGGGCAGGAAATTTCCTGGGGCCAATGTTTCTCGCTGCCCCACCGGGTGAGTCCTACTTACCTCAGCCCGCCTCATCGGCCACTAGCGCCGTGACGCTAAATATTCAGCCCGATGTGCAGATGCCGGCACGCAACCCGCAGGAAATGGGGTCCAATGGCTGGGGGCTGGGCAGTGAAAAAACCACCAACGGCAAGGGCCTGGTACTGGGCAATCCGCATTTTCCTCATACCGGGAATTTACGGTTCTGGCAGTTTCACGCCACCATCCCTGATCACCTGAACGTGACCGGCAGTTCGCTGATGGGACTACCCGGTGCGGTAAATATCGGCTTCAACGAAAACGTGGCCTGGACCCATACGTTTTCCACCGCTGAACACTTTGTGGTGTATCAATTGCGGCTGAATGAAGATGATGCGGCCGGCCTAACCCACACCGTCGATGGTAACAAACGTACTATCTATGCAAAGCCGTTGCAGATTGAAGTGGCTGTGGGCGCAGACCAAACCATTACCCTGAATAAGACCGCTTATTATACCAATTATGGACCTATGATAGAGGTGCCCGGCAACTTTGAATGGTCTGCTGAAGAAGCCTTCGCTATTAAGGATGCGAATTTGCCAAACCTCGATATCGTCGATCACTGGCTGGCAATGAACATGGCAGAGGATATGGACGCCTTTAAGCAGGCCTTTAAAGATTATGATGGCGTGATCTTCAACAACACCATGGCCGCGTCGGCGGATGGTCAGGTGTTTTATATTGATGACTCCACTGTGCCAAACCTGACCAGTACCGCCATCAATGAGCTGACTACTAATCCGTTGTTAATTGGTGCCAAGCAGGCGGCCGGGTTTACCATTTTACCCGGTCATTTGTCGGTGTTCGACTTCGACGGACCGGTACCCTATGACGAGGCCCCTAAATATGAAGGCAGCGATTCGGTACAAAACTCTAATGACAGCTTCTGGTTAACCAACCTTAACTCACCCATCACGGGGGTCTCACCCCTGTACGGTCGAACGGAAAATCAGCAGTCTCTGCGGTCCCGACTGGGGCAGCATTTCATTGAAAATGAAACGGGGAGCGATGGCACTTTTACTGCACAGGAAGTGGAAAGCCTGTTGTTGAGTAACAGAAGTTACCTGGCTGAAAATCTATTACCAGCGCTCATCCAGCAGTGCGAACGTCAGGGCGATACGCCGGTAATGGTTGATGGCGAAAGCGTCAATATCAGTGCAGCCTGTGACGCACTGGCGGACTGGGACGGTACCATGAATGCCGAGAGTACCGGGGCACATGTGTTCCGCGAGTTTGCTTTTCAGTTTAATAATAATCCGCAGTGGGAAGTGCCGTTTGACGAGAATTCGCCAGTTACCACACCGTCCGGGCTTAAGCAGAACGAAACGACATTGCAACAGTTCGCCCGGGGGGTACAGGTCATCAATACGGCGGGTATAGCAGCGGATGCAAAATTAGGTGACGTGCAGTTCGTTGAACGGAGTCTGCCGGACGGATCGCCCAGCGGTGAAAAGTTACCCTGGGGTGGTGCGCATAATATCGAAGGTGGCTTCAACGTATTTAATATTGTACCTGGAAACAACGGCACGATGCTGCCCCGGCATACGTATGCACCGCTGCCAGGCACAATCATGAGTGCTGAAGCCCCGGGATACCATATTAATTACGGCAGTAGCTGGATGATGGTAATCAACTTCACCGATACCGGGCCGCAGGGGCGCGGCATTCTGACGTATTCACAGTCCCGGGTGTTCGGCGACGACAACAGTCTTGATCAGACACGACTGTATTCTGCGCAGCCACAGTTACGGGATATGTATTTTACTGACGAGGACATAGCGGCGAATGCGGTAACCAGCATGACACTATCGTCAGAGTAACCGAAGCCTGATAAACTCACAGGCTATGATTGACAGTCACATAAAGGACCTTGCTTAGAGGTCCTTTTATTTTGTTTTAGGAGACCAAGTTGGAGTTTTTGTACGAATACGGTTTATTTCTTGCCAAAGCCGTGACACTGGTGGTGGCGATTGTCATTGTCATTGCAGCTGTTGTTGGCGCGGCGAACAAGCAAAAACAGGGTAAAGGACACCTGGAGATTCAGTCCTTGTCTGAGCAGCTTAAAGACATCACTCAGTATGCACGTCAGGTATTGCTGGATAAGCCCACTCTTAAAAAACTGGCTAAACAACATAAAAAAGAGGAAAAGGCCCGGCTAAAAGAAAAAGCCGCTCAGCGTGACGCATCGCCAAGGATGTTTGTCATTGACTTTAAAGGTTCAATGGATGCCCACGAAGTTGAGTGCTTGCGCGAGGAAGTTACCGCCATTCTCTGTGTGGCAAGTGAGCAGGATGAAGTATTGGTGCGACTGGAAAGCGGTGGTGGCGTTGTCCACGGCTATGGCCTGGCGGCCTCGCAATTACAGCGTATCCGGGACAAGGGCCTGACACTCACTGTGGCGGTGGACAAGGTGGCCGCAAGCGGGGGCTATATGATGGCGTGCGTAGCGGACAAATTAGTGGCGTCCCGTTTTGCCTACATTGGTTCTATTGGTGTGCTGGCGCAGCTACCTAACTTTAACAAAGTGCTGAAGAAAAACGATATCGAGTTTGAGCAACATACCGCTGGCGAATATAAGCGTACGCTGACTGTATTTGGTGAGAACAGCGAGGAAGGGCGTGAAAAGTTCAAACAGGAAATCGAAGAAATTCATACCCTGTTCAAAGACTTCGTGCACACCCAGCGTAAAGACATGGACATTGAAAAAGTTGCCACCGGTGAGTACTGGGCGGCGATTAAGGCGAAAGAGCTGGGGCTGGTAGACGCTATAATGACCTCAGACGATTATATTCTATCGCACTACCCGGAGCGCGAAATTTTCGCAGTGAAGTACAGCCAGAAAAAAAATGTTGCCGAAAAACTGGGGTTATCATTTGCCAGTGTGGCTGAACGTACGGTGATGCGGTTATGGAATCAGACCCGTCACTGGTTTTAACTTGCTGGCCTTGCCGTAATGAGTCAAAAAACGAAACAGGCCATCCTGCACGCTGCCGAGGTGTTGTTTGCCGGGCAGGGATATGCGCAAACGTCGCTGCGCACCATCACTGCCCGTGCCAACGTCAACCTGGCGTCAGTCAATTATCATTTTGGCAGTAAAAAAAACCTCATTCAGGCGGTGCTGAAGCAGTATTTTGACGTGCTGATGCCACAGATTGATAGCACGCTGGATGCCCTTGAACCAGCCCAGGGCAATGAGGGGGTCGGGCAGGTATTGTCCTCGCTGATCGCCCCCATGCTGACGCTTCGTTCCGTTCAGGCAAATGGGACTGAACTGTTCGTTCAGCTGCTGGGACGCGGGTATAACGAGTCGCAGGGCCACCTCAGACGTTTTATTATGCAGGACTACGGCGTAACACTGCGCAAACTGGTGGCGCGTATCCAAAGCTGTTTACCAGAAGTGGAAGAGGAAGAACTGTTTTGGCGTTTGCACTTTGCCATCGGCAGCTTCGTATTTTCTATGGCGTCGAGTCAGGCGCTTCGGGAAATTGCCGAAGCCGATTATGATCGCCAGGTAGACATTGCCGATGTGATAAAAAAGCTGGTGCCGTTTGTGGCCAGTGGGATTGCTGCGGGAAGATAAAATGCAAAAGCGTGCGGTTTACCAGGTTATGCCAGTGGTTTTTGAACCAAACACGCTTTTAGGGTAATTGGTCGCTTAGCGCGGCAGTATGGACCCATCGTTATCGTTAACAATTTTATCGTTCCAGAACGCTTTTACCGAAAAACCTTGGTTACGGGCAGGTGAGGCTTTCTTTTTTGCTGCTTTCCCAGAGCCTGTTGCAGACGCCGTGCCTTTCTCCAGTTCATCCGCCATCTCTTTAAGCTGGGCTAATCGCATATTTTTGCCACCGTCCACGCTATACCAGCCGCCTTTCGCCTCGATATCAGGCTGCTTGTTATTTGCTCGCTCATACGCGGCGGTGAATTGTGCAATAACCGTGTCTTTATCTAGTTTACTCATATTTTTATTGGACTCGTTGAGTTGTGTTGATGTTACAATATCCGCACTTTTATAACGTTTTTTGTACAAAAAGTCCACTTTCGAAGGGGGTTGTGTGACGATCGCGACAACTGAAATGAAAGCTGCCATTGACGAATTACTGAGCTCGGCGGCGATTTCCGATTACTGCCCTAATGGCTTGCAGGTAGCGGGGAAAGCAACCATTGCGAAAATTATCACCGGCGTGACAGCTTCACAGGCGCTGATCGATAAAGCGATAGCGCGCCGGGCGGATGCGATCCTGGTGCATCATGGGTATTTCTGGAAAGGCGAGGATGCCACAATCACCGGCATGAAGCGCCGCCGCATAAAAGCACTTCTGGAACATGATATAAACCTGCTTGCGTATCATTTGCCGTTGGATATTCATCCGCAACTTGGTAACAATGCCCAGCTGGGTCAGTTATTGTCCGTAAACCATGTTCGTCCTTTAGCGGGAGTAAAGCCAGAGGGCATCGTCATGCACGGTGAGCTGGATAGCCCCCTAACGCCCCAGGCGCTGGCTGATAAGCTGACTCAGGCCCTGGCCAGAACACCGCTGGTCGCCGGACCGGAGGACAAAATGATTACCCGGGTGGCCTGGTGCACCGGTGGGGGACAGGGGTTCATTGAGCAGGCTGTAGCAGCCGGGGTTGATGCGTTTATTACCGGCGAAGTATCAGAACAGACCGTGCACACAGCCAGGGAGTGTGACGTGGTATTTTTCGCAGCCGGCCACCATGCCACTGAGCGTTATGGGGTGAAGGCGCTGGGTGAGTATCTGGCCGCCCACTATCCTGTCAGTGTCGAGTTTATCGACATACCTAATCCGGCTTAACGATGAGCTCGGATCATCACTTTGATGGACTGGCTGGCAAGTTCAGCCGCAATATCTACGGCACCACTAAAGGCAGGTTGCGTCACGAGTTATTGTGTCATGCCATGACCCCCTGGTTGCCGGCCATCCCGACACCCGTACTCGAACTGGGCTGTGGCACCGGTGAAATGGGGTTGTATCTGGCGCAGGCCGGCTACCCGGTTACACTGACAGATGCCTCCGGCGATGTGCTGCAAAGCGCACAGGCATTGCTGAACAAGCGGGCTAATGTGACCTTCCGGCACCAGCCAATTAATGACATCGACGACATCCATGGGTACCCGTTCATCGTATGCCACGCGGTACTGGAGTGGCTGGCGACGCCCCTGGACACACTCACTCACGTGTACGCGCAAATGCAGCCCGGTGCGCGGTTAAGTCTGAGTTTCTTTAATCGCGATGCCGCCGTGTTTAATAACGCGGTATACGGAAACTTCGATTACATTGCCCGGGGTATGAAAGTCAAAAAACAGGTGCGCCTTAACCCCAAACAGCCGCTGGCACCGGCTGAAGTGGTGGCGCATTGTGAACAGTTAGGGTTTAGCATACTGGCACAAACCGGGATCCGTTGCTTTCACGATTATTTACGCGACAGAAGTATGCAGGAAAGTCGCTATGATGAAGTGCTGGCGCTGGAAAAGCAGTTTGGCGGACAAGCGCCGTACTGTTGGTTAGGCCGTTATTTTCACTTAATGCTGCAAAAAAACGGCTAGTTTACTGGCTCACCAGGTTCTCAGGAATGGCCTGGCCAGCAGCCACGGCCAGCAAATTATTCAGGGTGGTGCTGGCTATCTGCCCCATGGCCTCACGGGTGAAAAAGCCCTGATGACCGGTAATTATGACATTATGGAAGGTAGAGAGCCGTTCAAATACTTCATCGTCAATAAGCTGCTCGGAGTGATCCTGGAAAAATAACTCAGATTCCATCTCATAAACATCCAGCCCCAGATAGCCAATTTGGCCGGATTTTAAGCCCTGAACCACCGCCTGCGTGTCGATGATCCCGCCCCGTGATGTATTGATCAGCATCACGTTGTCGCGCATCTTTGAAAGCGCCGTGGCATCAATTAAATGATGACTGGCAGGCGTGAGCGGGCAGTGTAAACTGATAATGTCACTGCGACTGAGAAGTTCATCCATACTGACATACGAAACCGGCAGCCGGGCAAACTCAGCATCAGGGCTGGGATCAAAGCAAAGTACCTGGCAGCCAAATCCAAGCAGGATCTTAGCGGTAGCCTGGCCGATCTTTCCGGTACCAATAATGCCCGCAGTCTTCTGGTGCATGGTAAAACCCATCAGACCGTGAAGTTCGAAGTTACCTTCCCTGACCCGGTTATAGGCTTTGTGGGTTTTACGGTTAAGGGTCATCATCAGCGCGACGGCATGCTCGGCTACTGCCTCCGGGCCATACGCCGGCACCCGAGTTACTGTTATGCCAAGACTATGGGCGGCAGCGACATCAACGTTATTATAGCCGGCGCAGCGTAATGCCACATGGCTGACCCCCACCGAGGCCAGTGTGGTGAGTGTGGCATTACAAATAACATCATTAACAAACACGCACA
>JBPEWW010000149.1:0-6636 GCA_052032275.1 Alteromonas sp.
TTTTGCCCCGCTGTGGAACGTGCAACCAGGCTGGCATGCAGAAACAGGTTGTATGGGACTATGGTGGTACCTATCAGGGCCAGCACAGTAGTGATGGCATCGATATTCAGCACCGGGTTAACCAGCTGACTGAACATGGCGCTCCAGTCCGGGGAGGCCACCAGTAAGGTGATAAAAAACACGCTGGCCATAATGAACACCAGGGCCACCAATACAGACTCTATCCACTGGTGTTTGCCTGTCCACAACAGCACCGCGGCCAGTAGCCCGAGGATCGCCGCCCAGCTGCCGGTACCTATGGCCAGAAATGCATCCAGGCCAATGGCAGCACCGGTGAGGTTGCCCGATTCATAGGCGGCGTTACCAATCCCAATGGCGCTGACGATTAACGCAATACAAAGCCCCCTTAACAATGGGTGCGGGATCATATCTTTCATGCCGGCAGATAACCCTTTGCCGGTCGCGATGCCTAAGCGGGCCGCCATATCCTGCAGGACAATGGTGGCGAAAATAGAAAACAATAGCGCCCACACCAGATGAAAGCCGAAATTGGCACCCGCGAGGCTGGCGGTGGTAATGGTACCGGGGCCTATAAAAGCCGCGGCAATGACGAAGCCGGATTTATCTTTTGCCATAGAGGACTCGCAATGGTTGGTGAATTTCAGATTGGCTTGCTACTATGCTTAACCCGCGCAGGATACCGGCTCGATGGTAGGGTTCGCAAGTGACCTGTGCATTTGCTCCAGGTTGGTTAAGGATCCCTGACAGTGGAAACATTACACGCACTTTGTTCACACCCCACTATTGGTCGCGTCTTGCCGTCTTTTCATCAGGCCGACGGGCTGATTTTCGCCGTGGCGGCCAGCCCGGATATCCCGATGCCGGAGACCTGGATGCCCTGGGTGATCTCGCAATCCGGCGACACCCTGGTCAGCGATGATGTAGACAGACTGGCAGATGCACTGATGCACAGCCTGCGTAGTCACCTCGACGCCATGCGCCAGCACACGGACCTGTTGCCTGCAGTGTGTCAGTGGCAACCCGGTGCGGCCATACCCGCCGAACTGGAGCGCTGGCTTGCCGGCTTATTACAGGGGCATCAGTTACTTGAGCCCACCTGGCGCGCAGCATGGGAGCAAAAGGCGAAAGTCGAATCGCTGACCGCTGAGGACGAAGACCCGGCGACCCGGCTGAGCCGGTGTCTGAAATTATTCTCCACGCTGGCCAACTCCGAGCTGGCACTGGCGCAGCGCTCCCCGGCCAATGCCAAGGCGTTGCAGGAGCACCTCCCCACGTTGTGGCGGCAGCTACCGGCGATGCTACAGGAGTATGTGGATCTTGCCGGCGAGCTTGCGCAGGCACTGCCGAATCAGTTTGAGACCTTTCAGCAGGACCCGACCGCCTGACGAGCCCCGCCACCCTTGTGATTAGCGGGTCGGCGGTCGCTGGTGCAGTACGCAGCGAATTTTCTTAACATAGGCATTCAGCTCGGCCCGGGCATCCTCGTAAGCTAAGGTTAGCTCAGCTGATTCCGGGTGCGCCCTGAGCGCATTAAATGCGTCATCGGTACGCCGTAGCAAGCACTGTAAATGCGCATTGGTCACATCCATACTGTGGTCCTGTCAAAGCAGCATACCGCCATGTATGCCACGAAGTTTACGGCCTGTCAGGCCGGGGCACGGTTTACCAGGGTTTCACCACTGCCAGCACAATGATGGCAAGCAACACCAGTACCGGGGCTTCGTTTAAAATGCGATAGAACCGCGACGAGTGGCGGTTCTGTCCGCTGGCAAACTGTTTCAGTAGTTTATACAAATAGAAGTGATACCCGTACATTGCAAGTAACAGCAGCAATTTCGTATGCAGCCAGCCGGATGCCCGAAACCAGTCCATGCCGTAAGCGACGATTAACCACACGCCAAATACCAGGGTCAGCAGTGCGAAAGGCGTAACAAACAACCACAATCGCCGCTCCATGATCACAAACTGTTCGTGTACGGCCTGCGACTCACTGCTGGCATGGTAGACGAAAAGACGGGGTAAATAGAAAATTCCCGCCATCCAGGCCACCATAAAGAAAAGATGCAGTGCTTTAATCCACAATATCGACATAATGTGTTCTCAACGTTGTAACGCGCCTGAGCGCAAGGTTAATACTGAGCCTTCTGCAGAAAGCTCTGCAGGGTGTTCCAGGTAATGACCCCGACTATTTCGGTGGGCTCGGTGTCATAAATAAATACCGCGCCTGAACGGGCATTTTTTAACTGTTCATACACTTCGTGCAGCGTGGCCTGGCCGCTGAGCCCTTCCATATGGTGGTAGCTGAGCGCCTGAGCATCGTGCTCCAGGCTCACATTGTACTGCACCAGCTGATAATGCACGTCAATTTCAAACCGGGACTGCTGGACCACCACCGCCCGTGGGTGGTCACCAAGGTAATCGGCGATGGCTTTCTCCGGGGCATCAATAAACAGTTTGTAGTCGGTGGTCATGGCTGCCAGCACCCCGGTTTTCTCCAGCGCTTCCCGAATGGAGGAAATGGCGTAGGGCAGATTTTGGTAATCGAGCTGACGGATAAAGATCGAGCGGTTGCCAAAAAATTGTGTGGAGGTGACATAGGCCGGCACGATAACCAGCATGGCCGGCAAGATAATCTGCGGTGAATAGGACAGCTCCATGACCGCCGACAGTGCGGCCAGCGGGGCGTGCAGTACGGCGGTCAGCATACCGGCGACACCCAGCAGTGCAAAGCTGCTGGTGTACTCCTGAATGTTTAAAAACGCGGAAATTGGCAACAGCAGGACGGCACCCGCCAGCATTCCAATCACCATCACCGGACCAATAATCCCGCCGGGCACACCCAGCCCAATGGCAAATACCGCAAGTAGCGTTTTTGCCACTAATACGGCCACCAGCAGCCAGGTCCCTGGCCCGGAGGCAAACAGGCTTTCCACATCGATAAAGCTGGCACCCCGGGCCTCAGGTAACAGCATGCCCACCACGCCGGTGATCAGCGCCGCCAGCACCAGTCGCCACATCATGTTTACCGGCCTGAACAGCGTCATAATACGCATCAGCAGGTTATTAAACAGGGTAGCCAGCATGCCCAGTAAAATGCCCAGTAAAATCAGATAAAAGTACATCCATTCGCTAAACACAGCGAATGAGAGGAACGACAACTCGTTAATTTCACCAAACACCATGCGGGTGAGTACAGAGCCACAGGCCGCGGCCAGCATCACAGGCACAAAAATATGGATTTTATACTCTCGCAGCACCACTTCCATCACAAAAATGACGGCTGCAAACGGCGTGTTAAACGAGGCCGAAATCCCGGCAGCAATGCCACACCCGGCCAAAATCCGGATACTGTTGTAAGGCAACCGGAACCACTGACCGAGAAAGCTGCTGCCGGCGGCGCCTAAGTGTACCGAGGGGCCTTCACGGCCCACCACAAAGCCCCCGGCAAGCGCCAGCATGCCCCCAAAGAACTGGTTGATGGTGGTTCGAAAGGGCACCAGCCCGTAGTAATATTTTACCCGGTGGATGATAAAGGGGATCCCCATCCGGTAATGCTTAAAGCCTGTCACGAAGGCAATCGCCAGAATAAGCAGGGCAGCCAGTAGCGGCATGAATAAATAGACAGGCCAGTCATGCTCGAACCATGACCGTAACAGGCTAAACCCATTGTGCTGCAGCCACTCCACACACAGCCTGAACAGGATAATCAGCAGTGCCGCACACACACCGCCCACAATGCCAAGCAAGCAAAGCTGCACGGTGGTTCTGGGGTGAGCCAGTTCTTGTCTCAGGGCCGACAGACGCATGGTGTGATACAGTGAATGTGTGAGTGTAAATTCATGGTATCACAACTGCTTGCTAATCATCATCTTATGGCATACTAAAGCCATTCAAATTACAGGAATCCGGTATGACACCTGAAGCATTAAAAGCCAGACTGGGTACGTATCGCTTGTCGTTACTGGTATTGGTCGCGCTCATTGCCATGGCGGTCTTCGGTTACCAGCTGGCCGACTTTCAGGCGCAAAGCGCGCAGTCACGGGTGCCCGCTATGAAGCGTACCCTGGTACTGTTAAAAGATGAAAACGCTGCACTGCAGACCCGGGTCAATCAGCTGGAAGTGGCGCTGAGCCTGGCTGAGCAGGAAGCTGCCAGTGGCCGGCAACTGCAGCAGGAGCATTTGCAGACCATTGCCGAACTGCACACCCAGCTGGGTTTTTACCAGAATGTGATGGCACCGGAAACGACCCAGGACGGGTTTTATATTGACGGTATCCAGGCCATTGCCACGGCCAGTGATGATCAGTTCACCCTGCGCTTTGTGCTGCTTCAGCAGCGTGATAACCGCGCCATAGTGAAAGGTAATCTGGACGTGGCCATTACCGGGAGTCAGGACGGTAAGCCGGTAACGCTGACCTCGGGCAGCGCACAACTGTTACCGGAAGGGGCGATAAAGTACCGGTTTAAGTATTTTCAGACCGTGAATGTGAAATTTACGCTGCCGGCGGGCTTTGTACCGGAAGCAGTACGGTTTGACACGTATGTGTATCAGTACACCACATTACGGGGGCGTTATCAGCGCACCGTACCCTGGCAACAGGTCGTGGCTGAGGACAATGCTGCCGACGAAAACCCGTAACGCAGCGCGACGCCCGGGTCACGCTGCGCAGGCAAGGCATTAAGATTAGGCGCTGTTGGTCGCCTCAAACCAGTGCCGGGTGCGGTTGGCAAACCACACCAGCGACAGCATCACCGGGACTTCCACCAGCACACCGACCACAGTAGCCAGTGCGGCACCGGAGTGAAGCCCGAATACTGAAATGGCAACAGCCACGGAGAGTTCGAAAAAATTCGATGTGCCAATCAGACAGGCGGGCGCGGCCACATTGTGGGGCAGCTTCAGCTTGTTCGCCAGCCAGTAGGCCAGTGCGAATATACCGTAGGTCTGGATTAACAGCGGAATTGCAATCAGCACAATGGCTTCGGGTTTGGCCAGGATGGTGTCAGACTGAAAACCAAACAGCAGCACCACGGTGGCAATCAGCCCGACCACCGACCAGGGCTTCATGGTGTCCAAGAACCGGTTGAGCCGCGTGTGGTCGTCTTTTTTATCCAGCCGTCTGCGGGTATAGGCCCCTGCCAGTAGCGGTACCAGCACATATAAGAGTACCGAAAGTAACAGGGTGTCCCACGGTACAGTGATATCGGTTACCCCCAGCAGCAGGCCGGCCAAGGGGGCAAAGGCAAAAATCATGATCACATCGTTGATGGATACCTGCACCAGGGTGTAGTTGGCATCGCCCCGGGTCAGCTGACTCCACACAAACACCATAGCGGTGCAGGGCGCAACACCCAGCAGGATCATGCCGGCGATGTACTCGCTGGCGGTCTGCGGATCGACCCAGTCGGCAAAAATGCCTTTAAAAAATAGCCAGCCTAAAAAGGCCATCGTGAAAGGCTTAATTAGCCAGTTGACCACCAGGGTAAGAATAAACCCCCTCGGTGCCTTACCCACATCCTTGATCGACGAGAAGTCGATTTGCACCATCATGGGGTAAATCATTAGCCAGATGAGCACCGCAATCACCAGATTAACGTGTGCATATTCAAACCGCGCGACAGTTTCGAAAATGCCGGGCGCCAGGGTGCCTGCGGTAATGCCCACCAGGATAGCCAGCCCCACCCAGACACTTAAAAAACGCTCGAAAAGTCCCATGTTATTCTCCTACACCGCGCGTTGGTTAACGCGCTGACTGACCTGTTCGGCAGACTCTACCCGTTCGGAGTAGCGGTCGACGAAGTGGTTCTGGTTATCGCGCAGCAACAAGGTAAACTTCATCAGCTCTTCCATCACATCCACAATACGGTTGTAGAACGGGGAGGGCTTCATGCGGCCGTCCTCGGTAAACTCCATAAAAGCTTTGGGTACCGAAGACTGATTGGGTATGGTTACCATACGCATCCAGCGGCCCAGCACCCGCAGCTGATTGACGGTATTAAACGACTGCGAGCCCCCACATACCTGCATCACGGCCAGCGTCTTACCCTGGGTAGGGCGCACACCGCCCAGGTTCAGCGGTACCCAGTCCAGCTGGCTCTTAAAAATACTGGTCATTGCGCCGTGCCGCTCAGGCGAGCACCACACCTGACCCTCTGACCATATCATTAGTTCACGCAGCTCCTGAACTTTGGGGTGGGTGTCGTCACTGGTGTCGGTCTGCGGCAGGCCGTCCGGGTTAAATATACGGGTTTCAGCCCCCATCGCTGTAAGCAGCCGGGCACTCTCTTCTACCACCAGCCGGCTGAATGAGCGCGCGCGAAGCGAGCCATACAGCAGCAATATTCTGGGCTTGTGAGAGGCGGGCGTCGCGGCAAAGTGGCAATGGTCCGGCACCCGAAATTGCTGCGGATTGATGTTCGGTAACGTATGAGTGATATCGCTCATTGGCGGGCTCCGGTCTGGGTGACTGCGTTGGCTAGCTGTGAAATGTCAGAGGTTGTCTTAAGCAGGGTAACCAGGGTGTCTACCCGTTGCTCAATTTCGTGGATACAGGCAGCAAATGCCTGGGCGTTGTCCTGTTCACTGCCGGTGGATTTGGACGGGTCGGTAAGTCC
>JBPEWW010000015.1:0-7090 GCA_052032275.1 Alteromonas sp.
AAGATGGCCATTGAAACCGAATCGGCTGCGATGGATTATGATAAGCGGATCACCAATTCCGATGGCGCTTCCTACAATGCTAATCTGGGCATGCGGGTGTACGGCAATACCCATGGCATCAATGCCGGCTACCCCAGCAGCCGCTACAGCCTGAGCTGTATGGTGATTGGCGCCGATAACAACGATATGCAGCGTGATTATGCGTATACCGTCAGCCGCAAAGCCAGCGACCTCATGTCGCCGCGTCAGGTGGGTGAGGAAGCTGCCGAAAATACCGTGGCGCGGTTAGGCGCACGTAAAATTCAGACTGCCAAAGTGCCTGTGCTGATGCACCGCGATCTGGCGTCGAGCCTGTTTGGGCATTATGTCAGTGCCATCAGTGGCGGCAACCTGTATCGCCGCTCCAGTTTCCTGCTGGACAAACTGGGTCAGCAGGTCTTTCCGGAATGGCTGACAGTTACTGAAAAGCCCCGGCTAAAGGGCGCGCTGGCCAGTTCCAACTTCGATAATGAAGGCGTGGCTACCCGTGATATGACCATTGTGGATAACGGGGCCCTGGCAACGTACTTGTATACCACCTATTCAGCCCGCAAGCTGAACACCCAGAGTAACGGGCACGCGGGCGGTATTCACAACTGGCTGGTGGGGAATACCGGCCAGAGTGACGCGGAATTATTAAAAACTATGGGCACCGGATTACTGGTAACCGAATTAATGGGGCAGGGCGTGAACGTGGTCACAGGGGATTACTCCCGTGGCGCGGCCGGCTTCTGGGTGGAGAACGGCGTAATTCAGTACCCGGTTCACGAAGTGACGATTGCGGGCAATCTGCAAGATATGTTCGCTGGCATTCAGGCCATTGGGGCTACCCAGGATACCCGCGGGAGCGTGCATACCGGCTCTGTGCTTATTAATGAAATGCGTATCGCCGGCAGCTAAGTCCCGGCTGGCTTACACGCATAAAAAAACGCAGCCTGGCGGCTGCGTTTTTTGTTGCCCGATTGCTTTGTGGCCGTGTTAGCCGTCTACCGAGCCACAGAACCGGTAGCCTTCGCCGTGAATGGTTACAATCAACTCTTCGTCGCTTGGCTCAGACTCGAAATGCTTACGAATACGGCGAATGGTGACATCTACCGTGCGGTCATTCGGGCGCAGTTCACGGCCGGTCATTTCCATAATCAGCTGTTCGCGGGTGAGGATCTTGCCCGGGTTGCTTAAAAACAGATGCAGCGCGCGAAATTCAGAGCGGGGCAGGCGGAACTCAGTGCCACTGGGCGAAATCAGGGAGCGACTGTCACCGTCAAGTGTCCAGCCGTTAAAGCTGACACGGCTGGGCAAATCGTCGTCCTCTGCCGAACTGGTGGTACGCGACAACAGGTTACGCGCACGAATAGTCAGTTCACGGGGGTTGAAAGGCTTGGTCAGGTAATCGTCGGCACCAATCTCCAGCCCCAGAATACGGTCGACATCGTTGTCGCGACCGGTCAGGAAGATCAGGCCCACGTTTTTACGGTCGCGGACTTCCCGGGCCAGAATAAGACCGTTCTTACCAGGCAGGTTGATATCCATAATGACCAGATTGATGGTGTGATTTTCGAAAAAATCATGCATTTCACTGCCGTTTTCGGCTTCAAATACATTGTAGCCCTCAGCCTCAAATAAACTTTTCAGCGTGGTACGGGTGACCACTTCATCTTCAACAATTAACACGTTTGGCGTCTGCATGGGGTATCACACTCTTAATTCAATCGGTTTAAGCAATCTATCAGTAAAGTATAGTACTGATAATCAGGGAAATATATCCCTGCCATTAATTTGCGCTTCTCTAGGTATAAGGGTTTGCGAGCTAAATTCAAGGACACCGGGGGTTACCCCGGCGGGCTGCTACGCGGATTTCGCGCTGGCAACCGGAAATACAATGATAAACTCTACACCGTGGCCTTCTTCACTGGTCAGTGAAATTGACCCGTTAAGCGCCTGGGTTACCAGGTTATAGACAAGGTGCATACCTAACCCGGAGCCACCCTGTCCTCGCTTAGTTGTGACAAACGGATCGAAGATTCGTTTCCTGATATCCGCAGGAATTCCCTTGCCGTCATCACGATAGATAATTTTCAGTTTGTTGCCGGCCATCAGCTCCGCGCAGATATCGATATTGCCGTCATCAATCCCTTCGAACCCATGAATAAGCGAGTTCATAATCAGATTAATCAGTATTTGATTAATCGGGCCGGCTTTGCTTTCCACGGTAAGGGTCGGATCGACATCAATGTTGATGTTATGACCGACTTTTTTCAGGCGGGGCCGCAAAGATAACAGTATCTCATTAACCAGTTGGGCAAAGCAAAAAGATCGGCTGTTTTCGCTGCTCTGATCGACCGCCACTTGCTTAAAGCTGGAAATCAGTTCCGCAGCGCGATTCAGGTTGCGGTAAATAATGTTCAGGTTTTCCTGACTCTCGGCCAGAAATTTCGCCATGGTACTGGCTTTCAGTGTTTTGGATTCGAACTCTTTCTGAATGTTGGCCAGCCGGTCCAGCATCATGGTCGACGCGGTCACACCCAGCCCAATGGGGGTATTGACCTCGTGCGCCACACCGGCCACCATATCACCCAGTGACGCCATTTTTTCGTTCTGTACAATCTGGCGCTGAAACTGGTGCAGTTTCTCCAGCGTTTGGATCAGCTCCTGATTGGCATCTTTCAGGGCCACGGTACGCTGACTTACCATGTCTTCCAGGCTGGCATTGAGTTTACGGTGCTGCTCTTCGGCTTTTTGCTGTTTCTGCACATACTCCTGAATACGCATCAGCATCACATTGACGGCTTCTGACAATATGGCCAGTTCACGCACATTGCTGCTGCGGGAGCGGGCACCATAGTCACGCTGGCGGGAGATACGCTGCAGGAAATCTGCTAAGTCTTCAATGGGATCGGTGATGACCCGTTGCAGCCGCAATGCCAGCAGGAAGCTGACCAGCATCATTAACAGCATCACCGTA
This sequence comes from Alteromonas sp., assembly GCA_052032275.1. Classification (GTDB taxonomy): domain Bacteria; phylum Pseudomonadota; class Gammaproteobacteria; order Enterobacterales; family Alteromonadaceae; genus Alteromonas. The sequence goes on from JBPEWW010000015.1 coordinate 3,002, forward strand.
ATATTGATTAAGATGGTACTGCCAACCTGCTCCTGCAGGCTGTCTGCGGAGGCGCGCAGAAAAATATAGCCCAGCACTTCATTGAGGTTGGTGTTGCCGCGCACTTTGCGCACGACCTCAATATAGTTACCGCGCAGCCGGGTGTACTCACTGTCGAGTTCTTCTGGCCGGGCCAGTGCCTGCCCGGGTTTGTTGTAGCTGGCAAACAGCGTAAAGCGGGTGTCGGGATCGGTTGAGAACCGGTACACATTCACGTTCAGCACAATGGGCGCGACATTCAGGCTATTGAGCTTGGTGATAGTGGCGAATTCGTCACCCTCCTCAATATACATTTCCGCATTGCTGGCAACCAGCTCGGTAAGCGTTTCTACATGACTGATGATCTCTTCTTCATACGCATTCACCTGCGAATAAATAGAGAGTCCGGATGAAATAACCAGCGTGATTGTGACGATGGCCATCACTACCCACAAAAACAAGCTCCTCATTGAGAGCCTTACCATCGGTGCGGTCATGTTACGCTTATTGATATTATATATTCGCTTTCTTATTTACTTATACTGGCGCAAGTCACGGTAAAAGAAAAGCACAAAGCAATGCGGCATCACTTCGTGCCAGGCTTTAATCGTCGAGCATGCTCTGATACAGCACAAGATAGTCCTGTGCGGCTTTATCCCAGGTAAAGCGCGTATGCATGCCGCGTACCTGCATGTCCCGGAACTGACCCGGGTGTTCATAGTAGAATAGCAGCGCCCGGCGAATACAGCTCAGTAAGGCTTCCGGGGTGGGCGCGTCAAACGTGAAACCGGTGGCGTGGTCACCCTGACTGTAGTCAATCACGGTATCTTTAAGCCCGCCGACGGCGCGCACAATGGGAATGGTGCCGTAGGCCAGAGAATACATCTGATTTAACCCACAGGGCTCAAATTGCGAAGGCATCAGGAAGAAGTCTGCGCCGGCCTCTACCCAGTGAGCGTGTTCAGATGAAAATCCGTTGATAAAGGCAAACTGCGTGGGGTGCAATTGCGCAAACTCACCTAAATCCATACATACTTCCGGATCGCCGGTGCCGACAATGACCACCTGCAGGTTGTGCATCATCAGCTCATCCAGAATGGGCAGTAAATAGCCAAAACCCTTTTGTTCAGTGAGTCGGCAAACCATACCCAGCACCGGCACATCGGGCTTATCCGGCAAGCCGGAGGACACCTGAAGTTTGCGTTTACAGGCGGTTTTGGGGTGCAGGTTATCAGCGCTGTAATTCTCCGGCAAAAACTTGTCGGTGGCCGGATTCCACTGGGTGTAATCGCAACCGTTCAGAATGCCGCTGAGATCATCCTGGCGGGTGACCAGACGATCGTGCAGGCCATGGCTGCCCAGATTGGTGAGTAGCTCAAGGGCATAATTGGGGCTGACGGTGGTAATTTTATGGGCAAACTCAATGCCTGACTGCAGCATATTCACATACCCGCCGTGCACCTGCGACAAAATACCCGGGTGGTGGCGCAGAAACGGGATATCTTCCAGCCGGTTGACTCCCTGAAACGCCGCGTTGTGAATAGTGAAGACCGAGCGTGTGTCAGAGAAGAAGCCGGACCGGTCGTAGGCCATTAAAAACGGTAACATAGCGGCATGCCAGTCGTGGCAGTGGATCACATCAGGCTGTAATTTGACCGCCTGCAGTGTCTGCAGCACAGCGCCACTGAAAAAACTGAAGCGTTCACCGTTGTCGGTGTAGGCTTCAAATGAATTGGCGTACAGACCGTCGCGATCAAAATAGTCGGGATAGTCGACAAAGTACACATCAATGCCATGCCATTCCATATGCCGCACATCAAAATGATAAACCTGGCTTTCAGCAAACAATGTCTGACGCTCACAGACCGTGGTTAACTGATGGTCGTTGGCAATAGTCCGGTAATACGGCATCACAATGGAAACCTGTTCACCGGCACGCTGCAGTGCCAGGGGCAGGGCTTTACCCACATCGGCCAGACCACCGGTTTTAACCAGCTCTTCCACTTCCGATATGGCAAATACGATTTTCACGGTGTCACCTCGTTGTTACAGCCTGATGGGGGAGCGCAGGGCACTAGCCAGCCAGTGGACGCACCGGTCCACTGGCTGATTAAGTTACCACAGCGATGTGTAAAATTGCATCAGCGGGTTGCTAAATAAACCGAAAATTGTGTGTTCTGAGCTACAGTATGGACCTGGTTGAATTGTTCTGCCAGTAGCCCCGGATAGGGCAGGAAACGGTTGGCTACCAACTGCAGGCTGCCGGTACGGCTTAAGATCCGCGAAGTGTCGCTGATAAACCGTTTGGTCACGGAGTAATCTGTTTTAATACCGGTATGAAAAGGCGGGTTGGTCACCACATGATCGACCCCCGTCTCGACGCCATTGAGGCCGTTGGCGGCAATCAGCGTGGCGGTCTGGCCGTTAGCCGCCAGCGTGCGTGACGCACAATACAGTGCCATCGCGCTCACATCCAGCATGGATAACTGCAGGTGGGGATAGCAGGCTTTCAGGTAGCTACCGATGACTCCGGCGCCACAGGCGAAGTCCATGACATGGCCGCGTAACGTGGTGGAGAGTTTATCCAGCAACATCCGGGTGCCGTTGTCGAGTTCACCGTGACTAAACACCCCCGGCATGGAGACCACATGCCAGCGTTGGTCATTGGCCTCGTAGTCCTGCGCGTCCTGCCAGGCTTCTGGCTCAAACGGCAAATGTGGCTCATTCACCTGGGTGGTTAACAAACTGCAGTGACGGGCCGAATCGACCTTCTGGGTGGCGCCGTATTGCTGCATTAATTTGGTGGCGCTTTTGATGCCGCCTTTATTTTCGCCCACAACGTGAATTCGGCCGCCAGCCCTGACTGCACCGGCCGCCATGCGCAGCAGCATCTGAAACTGGGCCTTGGCTTTAGGTAGAAAAATCATCACGTCGGAAAACTGATTGTGCCATTGCATAAACGGCGCAAAGACATGGCGGTGCTGGCCAATCTGCTGCTCGCACTCAAAGCCATTGACTGTGGCACTGACATCCCGGCTGTCGAACGTCAGCGAGGGGATCACCCGCACGCTTTCTGCAAACACATCGAAATACTGATGCAACACAGTGAGCGGGCGGTGGTTAAGGAAGTCGGTAAAATACGCATCGGCGGGGTTAACCAGCAACCATTCGCCCTGTTCAAAACTGTCGAGATTACGTTCCAGCAGCTGGCTGTGCGGACTCAGTATCATTGTGTGCGCTCGTAAATTAAGTCCCAGACACCATGACCTAATTTCTGGCCACGGGTTTCAAATTTAGTAATGGGACGATAATCAGGGCGGGGAACATAATCTCCGTCCGCTGCCGTGTTGGCATAGCCGGAGACCTGTTTCATGACCTCGGCCATATGTTCGGCGTACTGTTCCCAGTCGGTGGCCATATGCAGAAAACCGCCCACGTGAAGTTTCGTGCGCACCGTGTCGACAAATTCCGGTTGCACAATACGGCGTTTGTGATGACGTTTCTTATGCCAGGGATCAGGAAAGTACAGCTGCAGACGGTGCAGGCCCTGGTCCGGGATCATGTGCTTGAGCACTTCTACTGCGTCGTGCTCCATTACGCGAAGGTTGGTAAGTCCTAACTCGCCCGCTTCTGCAAGGCAGGCGCCAACACCCGGCCGATGAACTTCAATACCAATAAAATTGAGGTGCGGCGCAGCGTGGGCCATTTCCACCAGCGATTTACCCATACCAAAACCGATTTCCAGTACCACAGGCGCCTCGCGACCAAACACGTCGGCCAGGTCCAGCGGCTTATCCTGAAATTCAATGCCCATGGTTGGCCAGTACAGTTCCAGCGCCCGTGCCTGACCCCTGGTCAGCCGGCCTTCGCGCTTCACGTAGCTTTTGACTTTACTGATGTAAACGCCGGCAGCTTCCGCTTCCGCCTGATTTTTATATTGGCCCATTGCAATGCCTATCTGAATTGGGTGTTTTTTAACTGGTGCGGCATTATCCAGTCTATCCGGGTGAATGCAATCGTTTCGCTGTAATTTTACCCATTATTGTATGCTGTCTGCCAGCAGGGCAGCTA
>JBPEWW010000150.1:0-6504 GCA_052032275.1 Alteromonas sp.
GAAGCGGAAGACGAAGAAACCTTCGCTGAAGCCCAGACGGAAATGCAGGGGCTGATTGAACAGCTGGAAACGCTGGAATTTCGTCGCATGTTCTCTGGCCCGAACGACAGTTGCTTTGCGTACATCGACCTGCAAGCCGGTTCCGGTGGCACAGAAGCCCAGGATTGGGCCAACATGTTGCTGCGCATGTACTTGCGCTGGGGCGAAGCTCACGGCTTTAAAACGGAACTGATCGAAGTCTCAGATGGCGATGTGGCCGGTATTAAGAGTGCCACAATTCGTGTGGAAGGTGAGTATGCGTTTGGCTGGTTGCGCACCGAAACCGGGGTGCACCGGTTAGTGCGTAAATCGCCGTTCGATTCCGGTAACCGCCGCCACACCTCCTTCTCTTCGGCGTTTGTGTATCCGGAAATTGATGACGATATTGAGATTGATATTAATCCTTCCGATCTGCGGATAGACACGTACCGGGCATCAGGGGCCGGTGGTCAGCACGTTAACCGGACTGACTCCGCAGTGCGGATCACACACGAACCCACCGGGATCGTGGTGCAGTGTCAAAACGACCGTTCTCAGCACAAGAACAAAGATCAGGCGATGAAGCAGTTAAAAGCCAAACTGTATGAGTTTGAACTGCAAAAGCAAACCGCCGAAAAGCAAGCCATGGAAGACAATAAGTCAGACATTGGGTGGGGCAGTCAGATTCGCTCCTACGTGCTGGATGACTCACGCATAAAAGATCTGCGAACCGGGGTAGAAACCCGTAATACCCAGGCCGTGCTGGATGGCGACCTGGACAAATTTATCGAAGCGAGCCTGAAATCAGGTCTGTAAACGAACATGAGCAAGTGAACAGGTTATGACCGACCAACAAACAGACGAAAATAAATTGATTGCTGAGCGCCGGGCAAAACTGAGCGCAATTCGGGAACAATGCCGTGCCAACGGGTTCCCTAACGCTTTTCGCCGGGAAAATTACGCCGAGGAATTGCAGGCAGAATTTGGTGAGCTGGACAAAGAAACCCTGGAAGCAAAGGGCCATCAGGTCAGCATCGCCGGCCGTATCATGGCCAAGCGCGGACCGTTTCTCCTGTTACAGGACATGACCGGGCGGATCCAGGCCTACGCGGCGAAAGACGTGCAGAAGGACATCAAAGCCACCTATGGCGCGCTGGATATTGGCGACATCATTGGTGTGTCCGGTGCCTTGCATAAGTCGGGCAAAGGCGACCTGTATGTGAATATGGAGCAATACCAACTGCTGACCAAAGCACTGCGTCCGTTGCCAGAGAAATTTCACGGCCTGAGCGATCAGGAAACTAAATACCGTCAGCGCTACGTTGATCTGATCACCAGTGAGCAAACCCGTCAGACCTTTATGGTGCGCAGCCGCATTATCAGCGGTATTCGCCAGTATCTGACCACCCGCAACTACCTGGAGGTAGAAACGCCGATGTTGCAGGTGATCCCGGGCGGAGCCACGGCAAAGCCGTTTACGACTCACCACAATGCGATGGATATTGATATGTATCTGCGTATTGCACCGGAGCTGTATCTGAAACGCCTGGTGGTGGGTGGCTTTGAGCGCGTGTTCGAAATTAACCGTAACTTCCGTAACGAAGGGCTCTCCACCCGGCATAATCCTGAGTTCACCATGCTTGAATTCTATCAGGCCTATGCAGATTACCATGATCTGATGAACCTGACCGAAGACATGCTGCGTACCCTGGCCGAAGATATTCTCGGTACCACCACACTGGTTAACACCGTGCGGGATGCTGAAGGCAATGTTACTGAAGAAAAACAGTATGATTTCGGTCAGCCGTTTGAGCGCCTGAGCATGGGGGATGCCATCCTGAAATACTGGCCGGACGCGAACGAAGCCGCCATCCGTGACCCGGAAGCGCACCTGGACGAATTAAAGGCCATGGCCAAGCAGCTGCACATTAAAGAGCCGGAAGTGGATGGGATCTGGGGGGCAGGTAAGTACCTGTGTGAGATCTTTGAAGCCACCGCCGAAGAGCAATTGGAACAGCCAACCTTCATCACCGAGTATCCGTGGGAAGTGTCGCCACTGGCACGCCGTAACGACGCCAACCCGTTCATTACTGACCGTTTTGAGTTCTTTGTGGGCGGACGTGAGATTGCTAACGGGTTCTCGGAGCTGAACGATCCTGAAGATCAGGCAGAACGCTTCCGCAAGCAGGTTGAAGAAAAAGACGCCGGTGATGATGAGGCCATGCATTTCGATGAAGACTATATCCGTGCTCTGGAATATGGCTTACCGCCGACGGCGGGTGAGGGTATTGGTATTGATCGTCTGGCGATGCTGTTTACTGACAGCCCGACGATTAAAGATGTGATCCTGTTCCCGCATATGAAACCGCAGGACAAACCTACTGCTGAGTAAGCGCGTGAACTTGTGAGACCAGAAGGGCATTGGCGGGGACGTCAATGCCCTTTTTCTTTGCCTGCGCTACCAGGTAACCGTTGATGCCGTCAATCTCAGTAGGGCGCTGATGCGCGACATCCTGATGCATGCTGGAGTAGTTGTCTGCGGTGGCCCGGGCCACCTGGTAGATTTGTGCCGCCAGTGCACTGGCAGACACGGGGTGGCTGCATGCGCTGATCACCCGGGCAATCTCCCCGCATAAACTGGCTATCTGCGAATGATACGCAGGCGACAGCAAGGCGCCGTTGCGGATATCATGAAGGGCTGTGAGCGGGTTTATCACTGCGTTAATGGCCAGTTTATCCCAGAACGCGCGGGCAATCTGCGGATGCCATTGAAGTGGAGGCAGACACGAAGACAACAGGTTCAGCACTGCGGTATCGGCTGCATCAGGCTCCCCCGGTCGGGCCCAGCGGCCCAGGAAGGACTCCCCCGTGCCGGTTTGGCGTGTCACTAACGGGGATTCTTTGAGGGCGGCCTGGCGGGTAGTCAGTGAGTACAGTGGCTGGGTGATGCCAGCCCGTTCTGCTGCCTCATAGCCGCCCATGCCGTTATGCAGCAGTACGACAGTCGAGGCAGGGTGTAACAACGGCTGCCACTGACGCAGCGCCGCGGGCAGGTGATGGACTTTCAGCGGCAGCAGCAGGCAGTCGTCCTGGGTCAGCTGCATCGGTGCATTGTGGGGCGTGGGTAGCGTCACATGTTGCTGCTGTAACAGGCTCACCGTGTGTGGCTTTGCCGCGCTCCGGGTGAAGATCCGGCAGGGCAGTGAGGCACGACAGGCCTGCGCCGCAATCAGCGACCCTATTGCCCCCTGGCCAACAATATTAAGGCGCATGGCCTCGCCCGGTGGCATGTGGTGCTAACGGTGCTACGCGCGGCCAGGGCAGGCTATCCGGGGCGCGCTGGTCAGCCAGCCAGGTTGCGAATTCCGGCGACAGAAAATGCCCGCCATGCTCAGGGGCACTGACACACTGTACCTGTTCCCCGTTATACTGAAACGCCAGTGCCCAGGCGTGCAAATACGTGCGGTCAGCGCTGCTGCCCCCGTACAGTGAGTCACCTAAAATGGCCGCGCCCAGGCTTTTTAACGCCACCCGGATCTGATGCGTTTTGCCGGTATGGGGTTTGATCACAAACCCCCTTAATCCCGGCGCCACACTGCTGCTAAAAAACTGCGTCACGGCCGGGTTTTCCAGGGTGTTAAGCAGCATATGCTGGCCGCCACGGCGGTTGCGCATATCACCTTTTATAGTGCCCTGTTTTTTTTTGGGTTTTTGATCAGAGAGGGCCAGGTAGTACTTTTGCACCTGGCGGGAGGCAAACTGTTCGCCAATACTGGCTGCGGCATCAGGATGCCGGGCCAGACACATGACACCCGATGTCACAGTATCCAGGCGGTGGCACAGATGAAGCCCGGTAACGCCTGTTAACGCCCTGACCTGGCTAATTATGCCGTGGGTGGCATCATGCATAGCTACGCCCGGCGGTTTATGGACAATCAAAAAATCCGGGTGCTCTCGCAGGATGCGGACAGCCGCCATCAATTATCCTTCAATACGTGCTATGGCAGACTGATAATCCAGTTCGTCAATGAAGTCGCTGATAATGTGGCGTTCTGTCTCATCGCTGTAAATGCTGGTCAGCCATTCATGGAGCTGCGCCTCTGGCACAAACTCATTGGCTTTGAGTGCGCCAAGCAGGGCCGCTTTGGCCGCCGCGGTATCTGCGTCACCGCCCGGCGTTGCCGCAGCGGCGTTATCGTCCAGCAGTGCCACTGCGCCCAGGGTGTCGTTAAGCACGGCAATGAAGGTGTCGTAATTCTCAGGCCGGGTACTGTCGGCCTTCAGTGCATCTTCCTGTTCTTTACAGGCTGCGTGCAGTGCCCGCAGCCCCAGATTACCGGCTACGCCTTTGAGGGTGTGCACAAGCGCCCGGGCGGCATCGAAGTCATTGCTGGCAAACATCTGTTGCAGTTTGTCGTCTGTCTGGCGGTACTCGTCGGAAAACTTATTAAGCAGTGTTAATAACAGCGCGCGATTTCCGCTAAGCTGGGAAATGCCGAATTCGAGATCGATAAGGGTGAGTGTTTGCGTCATGCAGAGACGTTCCTTAATTATCTGTTCGCACAGTTTATGTCAGAAAATCATAAAATGATACATCATCCGGGCCGTTGCCAGCGGCATTGCCAAGGGAAATCTGCTACGCTGCCAGCATTGCAGGTAACCGTGCCCGCTGCCCGATGTGTTCACGCCGACTCAGTGTCTGTCGTGACCCGCTAAGCACTTAATTGAAAAAGGACGCGCAATGTCGTTGAAGTTGACCGCCAGGGTCGTATTTGTTGCCGGAATAATGACACTGGCCAGTGCCTGTCAGAATTCTACACCGCCTGAAAAAGACGTCGCTGTCAGCGCCGACAGTAGCTATATTCCATATCAGAAGTACACCCTCGACAACGGGCTGACGGTCATCCTCCATCAGGACGATTCCGATCCGCTGGTGCATGTAGACATGACCTACCATGTAGGCTCGGCCCGGGAAGAGGTCGGTAAGTCAGGGTTTGCCCACTTTTTTGAACATATGATGTTCCAGGGCTCTCAGCATGTCGAAGACGAGCAACACTTTAAAGTGATTACCGAGTCTGGCGGTAATCTGAATGGCTCTACCAACACCGACCGTACCAATTATTATCAGACCGTACCGGCGAACCAGCTGGAAAAAGTGCTGTGGCTGGAGTCCGATCGGATGGGCTTTCTGCTGCCTGCCGTCACCCAGGATAAATTTGAGAACCAGCGGGAAACGGTTAAAAATGAACGGGCGCAGCGGGTAGATAATCAGCCTTACGGCCAGCGCTTTGAAAAAACCAGCGAGGCCCTGTATCCGCCGGGGCATCCTTATTCATGGATCACGATTGGCTATACCGAAGATCTTGACCGGGTCAACGTTAACGACCTGAAAGCCTTTTTTGCGCGCTGGTACGGCCCCAATAATGCCACGCTGACCATCGGCGGGGACATCGATATTGCGCAGACCAAAGCCTGGGTCGCCCGGTATTTTGGTGACATTCCGTCCGGGCCGGCGGTCGCTGATCCTGACCCCCAGCCGGTGACACTGAATGAGACCCGCTATGTCACGCTGGAAGACAACGTGCATTTGCCGCTGTTACAGATCACCCTGCCAACTGTGTATGCCCGGCACCCAGATGAAGCGCCGCTGGACGTGTTATCGGATATTCTGGGCGGCGGCAAAACCTCTATGTTTTATAAGCACTTGGTGAAAGCCGGTATCGCGGTGCAGGCGGGCGTGTCCCACCCGTGCCGGGAACTGGCCTGTGAGTTTCAGATGATAGCACTGGCCAACCCGGCCAAAACACAGGATTTAGCGGCCCTGCATAATGCGATTGAAGCCACCCTGAAAGATTTTGAACAGCGCGGTGTCACCGCGGATGATCTGGCCCGGACCAAAGCGGGCATTGAAGCCTCTACGGTGTTCGGGCTGCAGAGTGTGGCCGGCAAGGTATCGTTATTGGCCAGCAATCAGACCTTTGAAGGCGAGCCAGACCTGGTGGCTGAGGATATCCGCCGCTACAATGCGGTGACGGCAGAGGATGTGATGCGGGTGTACCGTAAATACATTAAGGATGCCAATGCGGTGGTGCTGAGTGTGGTGCCGGAAGGCCAGCCGGCACTGGCGGCCGCTACGCAGAATTTCACTTTCGGGGAGCGGGATTTGCCCCCCGCCGACCCCATGGAACAGGCGGTACAAGAGACCGACATTGCCACGTCGTTTGACCGTAGCGTGATGCCCGGGGCCGGTCCGGTCCCGGTGGTGGAAGTGCCTGACTACTGGCAGTCGGTACTGGCGCCGGGCATTACGGCGCTGGGGATCACCAGCCAGGAAACGCCCACCGTCACCCTGTCACTGAGTATGGAAGGGGGCATTTTACTCGATCCGCCGGGCAAGGCCGGTACTGCGTACCTGACTGCCCTGATGATGAACGAGTCTACCCAGAACTACAGTAACGAAGCGCTGGCCAATGAGCTGGCCAAGCT